>JAMCRM010000022.1 GCA_023380575.1 Acidobacteriota bacterium
GCCGGAGTCGTGGAGCGTATGCGCGGCTACATGCAGAAAGCGCACGTGGATAACGCGGAATATCCGATCAAGGCCTCCAAGAAGAAGAAAAAGAAGTGAGCCATCGCCGCAGGGCGGGGAAGCAGCAGCACCCGGCCACCCTATGACGGCCGTCTAACTTCGGCTGCGCAAATAGCGATTTCCGGTTCCGCAACTCATCGCATCAGCGAACTGTTGGTCGTGTCCCAGCGCAACCCACGTTCCGTGAGTAGGAGAAACGGTTCCAGGTTGGCTGGTATATACTGGACCGTGCTTGGGGATCCGAAGTGAAAATCCCGTTCGGGTTCCGAAATGGGGGCATATGCTACACACGAGCTTCCTGCGTGTTCTACTCCTTCCGATTGGTATTCTGCTTTTGACGGCGGAGCCGATGCTGGCACAAACCACATTAGGCAGCGCCGCGGTCAGCGGCACGGTGCGCGACGTGTCTGACGCGAGCGTGCCGGACTGCAAGGTGGTACTTGTCGAAACCGGCCGCGGCCTGTCCCGCGAAACCGTTACCAATGAAAACGGCCTCTTTCTGTTCCCGACTGTCAGCGCCGGGCTGTATTCGCTGACGGTGTCTAAAGCGGCCTTCGAAACCTACCAGCTCAACGATGTTCGCGTGGACGTGGGCCAGCGCGCCACGCTGAATGTGGTGCTGAAAGTCGGAGCGGTATCGAGCGTGGTTTCGGTGTCGGCCGGCGCGCGCGTCCTGCTGGAAACCGACTCGAACGCCGTCGGCACGGTGGTGGATTCCGGGCGTGTGGAGAGCCTGCCGCTGAACGGCCGCAACTTTCTGCAACTCAGCATGCTGGCCGGCGGAGCCAATATGCCCGCCGGCAACTCGGATAATATCGGCAGCCAGATCGGCCATTCGGGCCGCAGCGTCATTCTGGCGGGCAATATGCCGCAGACCACCGGCTACATCATCGACGGAATCGCCACGCGCGGAGGCCGTCTGGGCGAATCGTCGCTTAACCTGTCGGTAGCCGCCATCGACCAGTTCAAAGTGCAGCAGAGCTTCTTCATGCCCGACCAGGGGCCCAACCCGGCACTGGTGAACGTGACCACCAAGGGCGGCGGAAACCAATTTCACGGCCAGGCATTCGAGTACGTTCGAAATGAGCGGTTCGATGCGCGCAACTTCTTTGCTAAGGCGCCCGAACACCTCAAGCGCAACCAGTTCGGCGGCGCCCTGGGCGGCCCCATCCGCAAGGACAAGATCTGGTTCTACGGCTTCTACGAGGGCCTGCGCCAGCTTCAGGCATTCTCCTCGAGCGCCTATACGCCGACCGCCGGCATGTTCCGCGGAGATCTGAGCGCCACCGGCCGGCCCATTTACGATCCCGCCACGTATTCGGCCGGCACGTCCACGCGCCAGCCGTTCCCAGACAATATCATCCCGGCCAACCGCATCAACCCGGTCTCGACGAATCTGCTGAAGTACTACCTGCCGGGATCGAGCCTCGCGCAGCGGCCCGCCAACCTCTTCGGAAACCCGCGCAACACACTAAACGACGACCAGTGGGGCGTCCGGCTGGACGCTTCGCTGACTACCGGCCAGACCCTCTACGGCCAGTTCATCCACGAAAACTCGCCCGCCAATCAACCCGGACTGTTTCCGCTCAGCGGGGCGCTGTTCCCGAACACCAGCGACCTGATTATGGCGCAACACACCTGGATGATCAGCCCGCGGTTTATCAACACGGCGCGCGTGGGGTTCAACCGGAGCGTCGCGCTGAACGGCAACGAGGGCGCTCCACTGGGCGACCTTCTAGGCACTGTGGGAATTACCAACGTGATTGACCCCCGCGGTATCAGCGGCATCGGAATTCAGGGCTATGCCGGGTTCGGACACGCCGCCGGGGACCTTGGCAACATCGATAACAATTACCAGCTTGACGAAGGTATCAACTACGTGCGCGGCAACCACAATTTCCAGTTCGGCGGCAGCATCCGCTACCGCCGCACCTGGCAGCAGAACGCCAACGCCTCATCGGTGGGCAGCCTTACGTTTCAGCCGGTGCTGACCGCGCAGCTCACCATAAACGCGCAGCGGCAGACGGTGCCCCAGGCTAACACCGGCGACGCGTTCGCGGACTTTCTGCTCGGGTATCCGACCAGCGGGACGGTTAACGGTCTGCCCCGGCTTCCCTACCGCTTTACGCAATACATGCCGTACTTCGCTGACACCTGGAAACTCACGCGCAGCCTGACCCTGAACTACGGCGTCTCCTGGTTTCTGGCAACGGTCCCCGAACCGCGGGGATGGGCGCGCCAGTGGCCGCACTCGCTCGACCCGGCGACGGGACTGCTGCAGTATGCGGCGCTGGGCCAAGTGGACCCGCGCATCCTCTCTTTCGACGGCAACAACCTGGCGCCGCGCCTGGGTCTTGCCTGGAGTCCGTCGTTCCTGCCGCACACCGTGATCCGCGCCGGAAGCGGTTTCTATTACGCCGACTCGGGATTGATCGAGATGCAGTTCGCCATGGTGGCGCCGCCATTCAGCAGCCCCTTCACAATTACCCAGCCGCAAACCAACCCGGCGCCTTTATACCAGCTCGGCAAGAATATTTTTCCCACTTTCCCATCGCGTCCGCTCGACGCAAACTTCGCGGCCGGCCTGCCCAACGGTACCACGGCCTTCCTGATCAACCCGGACGGCCGCACACCGTACACTGGCCAGTGGAACCTTTCCATTCAACACACCTTCAGCAACAACGACCTTCTGCAAGCGGACTATATCGGCTCCAGCTCCCACCGGGTGCAGGAGCGGTACCAGGCGAATCAGTGCCGGCCCGGAGCCGACCTGTATTGCAGCCCATCGACGGTTCCGTGGTCCCGTTACGCATCCCTGCTGACGTCCGATTTCAGCGGCAACACGTCTTATGAAGGCCTGGTCACCCGCTATGAGCACCGCACCGCCGGCGGGCTCAACCTGCGCTTCGAATACACGTTCGCCAAGGCCCTCATCGACACGGGCTGGGAAGGCGGCGGCAACCAGAGCCAGATCGCCAGTTGCCGGAGTTGCGACAAAGCGCCCGCCAGCTTCAACGTGAAGCACCGCGCGGTGGTGAGCACGATCTACGACCTGCCCTTCGGACGCGGCCGGCCGTACGGAAGGAACATGTCCCGCGCGCTGGATTTGGTGGCGGGCGGCTGGACGGTCACCGGCATCACTGCCTTTGCCACCGGCACGCCGGTAGCACTGATCGCCGCCAACACTACGGCTAGCCAGAACGTCACCCCGCGGCCCAACCGCGTTTGTTCCGGCAACAACTCCGACCTGCTCGGTAACCTGCGCAACAACGGATTCGTAGCTTTCGATACCGCGTGTTTCGCGACCCCGGGAGTCGGTTATTTCGGCAATTCCTCGCGCAATCCGATCACCGGGCCGGGGGTCAACAACTGGGACATCGGCTTCCAGAAGTTTTTCTCACTCCGCG
>JAMCRM010000023.1 GCA_023380575.1 Acidobacteriota bacterium
AAGGTCGCATCGGGTAAGGGGGAGCCCGCATCCTGGCCGGATCTGCGGCTCATGACCGCCAGATCGCATCCGCGGGATCTTCCCTGCTGGTTCTGGATTACCGGGGCTACGGCAGGAGCGAGGGTCAACCTTCCGAAAGCGGTCTTTACCGCGACGCGGACACCGCCTACCAGTACCTGTTGGATGCGGGGTACACACCGGAACAAATCGTTGTGTATGGACAATCGCTGGGGTCGGCTGTCGCCGTGGATCTGGCTGCGCGCAAACCGGTCAGGGGAGTCATTTTGGAGGCGCCTTTCCCGTCGATCAGCGCCGTGGCGGGCAGGGCGCTCCCGGTGCTCGGCCGCATTGCCGTCTGGGGATTCGATTCGGTTTCCAAGATCTCCCGCGTGCGCGCACCATTGCTCATCATTCACGGAGACCGCGACAGAACGGTGCCGTTCGACCTGGGGGAATCGCTCTTCGCCGCCGCTGCCGAACCGAAATCGTTCTGGCGCGTGAGAGGCGCGGGCCATAACGATCTTCCCGAAACCGCTGGCACGGCGTACCGCGAGCGGCTGAGCGCCTTCTACCGCGAAAACCGGTAAGCTACCACGCCCGGCCGCTTGGAACGGTAATGATGCTGCCGGTGCCGCGCTCTTCGATCGCGATCCGGCCCTCCCGCGACTCGACATTCGCCACGCCCCGGAATCCGGCGGGAATCTCCGCCAGGAACGCCACATAGGACTGCCGCAGTCTCTGGCGCGCGCCGATCCAGCGGTAAGTCTTCACGCCGAAAAGTTGGCCCCGGTCCACGCTTTTATGAATTCCTTCGGCGTACGGAGTAGACCCCACCTCCAACCCGCGCGCGATCACCTTCCCCGCCTGGGGCAGCGCCGTGACCCGCTGGTTTTCCTGCCAATCGGCGATCCACGGGTCCTCGGAGGTGTAAAAGATATACCCGATCAGAAACCGGTAATCCGGATTGAACATAGTGAAGTAGCTTTTCGGGCGCGCTGGATCGAGCAGCAGGGCGTTGTACCGGCTTGAGTGCGGCGTGGCGGTCATGAGCCGCAGATCCGGCCAGGATGCGGGCTCCCCCTTACCCGATGCGACCTTCACGACCGGGGCATCCACATAGTTCCTGCCCGGCGCGACGAACGGCGGCCCGAACGTGACGTGCTCGACCCAGTTCACCGGGCGGTCATAGGGCGCGAGGTTTTCCACCCACTCGTCGATGTAAAGCACGGTCTCGCCGCTCCGCAGCGTCAACGCGCGCCCGACTCTGAATTGGGTTCGCGGCAGATCCGCCGAATACCGGAAGGTGACCCCGTCGTCGCGCACCTCCACGCCGTCCTGCTTCCATTCCACCAGCACCGCTTCGCCGTGAATCTGTAGCCCGGCCTTCAACTCCGCCTCGCTCGGAGCACCATAGTTCGGGAAGCAGAGGAAATGGCCCATGTAGCCGCTCTGCAAGCCGCGCTGGCCGCTATCGCCGTAGATGGCGTTGTCCACGGCGTCGTTGTACTTGTATGGGTCGATGGTCTGGTAATCCGGCACGCGCATGGGGTTGATGCTTTTCTTGGCGTCGGCCGATTTGAGGCGGATTTCCCCGATGAAGCCGCCGCCGCGCAGCGTACTCGCCCGCATGCGGCCGTTTTCGAGCGTCCAGGCGTCGCGGCCGTGCAGCTTGCCCGTGTGGAATTCGGCTTTCTGGCCGGCGGCCGGAACGCCCAATGTGATTAGCAGAAGGACAACGTGTCGCCTCATTCGTTTCTCCCCGAATGTTCAATCTATTCTAAGTCATGAGACACTCTGGCTATGGGCAAAAAAGTGAAGTGGGGAATTCTCGGCGCCGCTAAGATCAACGGGAAGGTGGTCCCCGCGATGCAGCGGGGCGCGTGGCCGGAGGTGGTCGCGATCGCCTCCCGGGACGTGGAAAAAGCGCGGCACGCCGCGGCGGATCTCGGGATTCCAAGAGCATACGGCTCCTACGAGGAACTCTTGGCCGATCCGGAAATCGAAGCCGTCTACATACCGCTGCCGAATCACCTGCATGTGCCCTGGGCGATCCGCGCCGCGGAAGCCGGAAAGCATGTGCTATGCGAAAAGCCCGTGGCGTTGAGCGTCGCCGAATGCCGCATGCTGATCGAGGCCCGCGACCGCACCGGCGTGAAGATCGGGGAGGCGTTCATGGTCCGGACTCATCCGCAATGGCTGCGCGCGCGCGACCTTGTGCGCGATGGAGAGATCGGCGCACTGCGCGCGGTCATGGCCGCCTTCAGCTATTTCAACACCGATCCGGCGAACATCCGCAATGTGCCGGAAGCGGGCGGCGGCGGGCTGATGGATATCGGCTGCTACGCGATTCAGATCTCGCGGCTCCTGTTCGGGGAGGAACCCGTTCGCGCCGTGGGCCTGATGGAGCATGACCCGGACATGCACGTGGACCGCCTCACGTCAGCCGTGCTCGACTTCCCTTCCGGCCATGCCGTGTTCACGTGCAGCACCCAGATGGTCGCCTATCAGCGGGTGCAGATCCTCGGGACGGCCGGCCGCATCGAGGTGGAGATCCCGTTCAACGCGCCGCCGGACCGGCCGTGCCGGATCTTCATTGACAACGGCGCGGACGTGTTCGGGGGCGGAATCCGCGTGGAGGAACTCGCGGCTTGCGACCAGTACACCATTCAGGGCGATGCGTTCTCGATGGCGGTGCGAGGGTCGGGTGAAGTGCCGACCCCGCTTGAGGATTCCATTCGAAATCTGGCCGTGATGGAGGCGGTGGCGCGGTCCACGGAACAGGCGAAGTGGATGCATCCGCGGATCGGGTAACCGGCTCTACGGTTGTGTCCCGGACCAGTCGTCCGTGCGGAAAGGCGAAGCGGGAAGACCGGCGCCGTTGTAAAGGTTGCATTCCGGGTTATCGGCCCAGGCGTAGCGCACGGCGACCGGCTCGCTCACCTGCGGGCTCGAAACCATCACGCCTTTGCCGGCGATCCGGGCCGTTGCCGGCGCCCATTTCTTGTCCGCGCCGGCGATCAGAAAGCCCTTCAACTCGCCGCCCTTCGCGACCAGCCCGCCATCGGCATGCGTAAAGGAAACCTCAATCTCGCTTCCCTTGACTTTGTGACCGGCCGCCAGCGGCCCCGAAGTGGCGCCTTTCTGTCCGTAAACGGAACCGAGCGCCCATAGGGCGAGGCGTCTGCCCGCTTCCTGTTTGTTCTTCGGATGAATATTACCGGGCTCGCCGATATCGATGGTGATCGCCATCCCGGTGTTGCGAACCCGAAGCGACTTCATCATCCCCTCCCGCACCACCGGCCAGCTCCGGCCGGGCGCGTTGAAGTTGGGCAACTGAAACCATCCGAAGGCAAAGTCGCCCTGCCCCCATCGGGTGCGCCAGTCTTGAATCAGCAGCGGCAGTTGATACTGGTAATAGGGCGCCCGGTCGGCCCCGGCGTTCGCTTCCCCCTGATACCAGATGGCGCCGCGCAGCGCATAGGGAACCAGCGGAGCGATCATTCCATTGAACAGGGCCCCGGTGGCTGCCTTTCGCTCGTGAAGCGCGACCGGATCCTGCGGCGCACGCGCCGGCGTCTTCCCGGCGGCCCTGGCCCCGGCAGCCGCTTTCTTCCACTTCGCGAGCGCAGCCTGATACTTCGCCGTGGCCCCGGCGGCATCGAACGCCGTGTTCTCTTTGTCCAGTTCCGCCATGGCTGGCTTGAGTTCCGGGGAACTCCGTTGGGCATCGCGGTCGATCCACAACTCGATCGCGGTGCCGCCCACACTCGAGTTCACCAAACCCACCGGCACATGCAGTGTCTTGTGCAGATCGCGCCCGAAGAAATACGCGGCGGCCGAGAAATCTCCCACAGTCTGCGGGCTGGCCACTATCCATTTCCCTTTGACATCGGACTGCGGCTCTTTGGCGTAGTCTGACGCCACCGTGAACGCGCGAATCTGCGGTAAATCCGCGGCGGCCTGCTCCTTCTCGAAGTCCCGTGCCGCACTCACCCTCAACGCCATGTTCGACTGGCCTGAACAGAGCCAGACTTCGCCCACGAGCACATCCTGCACGGTGAGAGTGTTCTTTCCCTTCACGCTCAGTTCCAGCGGCACCTTGGAGTTCAGGGCCGAGAGCCGGACCATCCATTTTCCATCCGCGCCAGCGCGCGCCTTCTTCGTGCGGCCGGCGATGGAAACGGTGACATCCTCGCCTGGATCAGCCCAACCCCAGACGGGGACGCTCCTACCGCGCTGCACCACCATGTGATCGGAAAAGATAGCGGGCAGCCTGACTTCGGCAAAGGCAAGCGAAGCAGTCAGACCTAACAACCCAGAAAATACCAGAAGTTTCTTCATGCTATTTCTTCAGTAATTCGTAACTGACGTAAGCAAAGTGTTTGCTGTCGGGCGACCACGACGAGACGTTCATCGTGCCCTGGCCTCCGAACAGCTTCACAAGCTCGCGAATCCGCGGCACGCCGGGTTTCCTCCCCGGGACCGGCATCATGCGCAACACCACATTTTTTGTTCGC
>JAMCRM010000024.1 GCA_023380575.1 Acidobacteriota bacterium
TGATCGAACCTGGAAAGCTTCTCGTCCAGATTGGCAAGCGCCTTGTTCAGAATCGCCCTGTAGCGCGGGTTCCGGGAGGCATCCAATTCCCGTAGAATTCTCGTACGGGAAAGGAGCAGCCCCTCCTTCTCTCGAATCAAACTCATGTCGGCCGAAGATCGTACACTTCGGGGTGCAGACTGTTCGTCGGATTCGGCCGATTGAATTTGCATCTCGGCCGACTTGCTTTCCCAACCTCTAGCCATACTTCTATTATAGAGCGTATGGAACCGTACGGAAGACTAACCGTTTCCCGTCATGGCTCCTTTGCCCGTACGCCTTCGATTTCGAACGTAATGGGCGCAAGATTTCCGAACGAGACGCGAAAGGTGTTTGTGCCAAGCTCGGGACCCATGTGGATACTCGCAAAAACCAGATTGGGAAACGGGCTGTTCAAATTCAACCCTGTTATCGTGCCTCCGCCCGCCACCACCGTGCCGTTGAATTTCAGCGATGTCCTGTCCAGCACCGCGATACCCGAAGAATCGGTTACACGGAAGTAAATGCCGAACGTCTGATTCACCGTAAGCTGTGCGGGCGGGGGCAGCACGACGGTGATCGCGTCCGGTACGCTCGAGGGAATTCCATACCAATACGGCACAAGCGCCATGGAACCGGGCTGGGTGCCCTGAATTATAATCTGGCCCTGGTACTCGCCCGGCCCGAAGCTCTTGAACCGCCAGTACGGGTAGATGGTTCTGGTCTGCCCTGGCGCAATCCGCTCCGTAATCACGGCGGTGGTGGCGCCGCCGCCCGGCGGGTCTTCCGAAAATCGAAGCGGCGGCGCATCGTCATACGGTATCGACGAGATGGTGAAGGTGTCGGCGACCTTGCCGGCGTTGGTCAACGCAAGTTGGTCGAAGGCGTCTATCGTGCCCGGCCCGATCCCGAAACTGAGCGAAATCGGGTATGCCGCGACCGTGCCGCCGATGGCGCCCGCGAGGTTCAAAATTCCGGCGCCGGTCTGCTGCACGCGCTCGACGTATCCGGCGTGAAGGCTCATCGGACTGGCGGTATTTATCAGGAGAGACCGGTATTGGGCGGCGCTCAGGCCCGGACGCGCGCCCTTCAGCACTGCGGCGGCTCCCGCCACCAGCGGCGCGGAAAAGCTCGTGCCCTGCGTCTCGATATATCCGACCCGATTGTACATGCCGCCCTCTTCATCGGCGCTCTGCGTAGCCGTGTAGACGTAGCCCGTCGCCGACAGGTCCGGCTTGATCCCGTAGAAATAGGTGGGCCCGCGGCTGCTGAATCCGGTGAGGCGAATGGGATCGTTTGGAAACGGGATGCCGTCGAATGCGATTCTGGCAATCACGTCCGCTCCGGACTGCAAGGCCGCCTGGATCGCATTGCCATCCGCGAAACCGATCAGGACGCCGGGCAGCCTGGCCTTCCCGGAGGTGAACTGCGCGGGCGCTTGCAAGGCCGTGGAGTAAATGATGGCGGCCTTCGCCCCCGCGGCCTCCGCGTTGTTCAACTTCTGCTCGAACGTGCAGGTCCCTCTGGAGATGAGAGCGATGGACTGGTTCAGGCTGCCCGCGGGCAGAGGGTCGCAGGCAAGGCGGGAGGAGTCGAACGCGCCGGCGTCGCGGACCGCCGCGGAAATGGCCTCGCTGGGGACGCTGCCTGCAAAGGCCCGGATGGGCGGTGCGCTCCCTATCGCCACGCTGCCGCCGAAAATGCGGTCCGTGTCCGAAGCGCCCACACTGATGGCGGAAGGAATCGATGCGGTGTCGCCGATGGTGCCCAAAGCCGGCCCGCTATTGCCGGCGGAAACCACTACGACCATGCCGAATCCGGTGGCGCGCTCCACGGCGACGCTGATGGGGTCCTGCTCGAGCGGCAGCACCAGGTCCGACCCGAAGCTCACGCTGATCACATCCATGCCATCGGCCAGTGCGTCGTCGAAGGCTTTCATCATCACCGCCGTATTGGCGGTATCGCCGTTCAGGGAAGTGATTTTGTAGGCGCCGATCCAGGCTTTAGGCGCCACGCCCGCAATGCGTCCGTACGGGCCCTGGTTGGGAACGCCGGCCGCGCACATCGCAGTGGCGGTCCCGTGGCCGTAGCGGTCGCGCGCGGTGTCCGGCTCGTCCTCCATATAGAACTGCTCGTAATTGCGCGCCACGATGATCTTGTTGTTGGTGAGCGCCAGGTTCTCCGGCTTGCTCACCAGCGGGTAACCGCCTGGGACCTTCAGCGACGGGTCCTGAAACCCGGGATGCTCGGGCGTGATGCCGGTATCGAGCATGGCAATCTTCACGCCCGCCCCGGCTTTCTCCATTCCGCCGATGCGGCTCCATGCCTCCGGCGCCTGATGCAGCGGCAGCGCGTGATCCAGCCTCAGGTGCACGATAGTGACGGGATATATCTTCTTGACTCCGGGCAAGGAAGACAGCCCGCCGGACTGATTTTCCGGAATATCGACCACCAGTGCGTTCATGACGGCTTGCAGAGTGTCGAGCACCGCGCCGCCCCGCTCACGCACCAGGCTGCCGGCACGCCGCTGTTCGGCGGCGATCCTTGCCGTCCGGCCGGTTGCAGCCGAGTCGCGGCTCTTTACCCGAGCCATGTTTCCCAGCGGCTCGGCGTCCAGTTCCACAATGTACCTGCCGGGCACAATCTGCGCCGCGGCAAGAGCGGTCAAGAAGAGGAAAGCGGCAGCCAGACGCATACGGCCTTGTTTCATACCATAACGTCCTTGATGGTGTCCACGAGCGATGTGCGTGCGCCCACAATCGGCTTCCAGTTAAAATAGGTGGAAAATGAACTACGCAATTCGCGCAGCATTTCTGCTCACATGTGCCGCCGCCTCCGGGGCCACGGTGCCGCAGCCCGCGCAAGTGGCCAAAATGCTGGACATCTTCAACCGGCTGCAGACGGCACAGCGGCAACAGGCGCAGGGACAGAAACAGGAGCATGTAAGCTTTACGCTTTCCGAGGCGGAAATCAACGGCTACGCCGTGCACGCGCTGCACGCCGCGCCCCGGCCCGGCATCGATTCCCTGGCGATCAAGGTCTATCCGTACAACTACATCTCCACCTATACCGTCATCGATTTCGACGCGGTGGAGAGGTGGAAGCCCGGAACCATTCCGGCCCTGCTGCGGCCAGTGCTGAGCGGCAAGAAGGCGATCTGGGTGGACTATCGCTTTCAGGCCAGCGATGGACGGGCCACTTTTTCAGTGGAAAAAGCCTATTTCCAAAAGATTCGCCTGCCCGCCCTGGTAGTTGAAAAGATGATTCAGGTGGTGGCTGCACGGCAACCCGAGCACTACGACACGGCCAAACCCGTGCCCCTGCCGTTCGGCCTGCGACAGGTATGGACTAAGGAACGGCTTGTGATGGGCGAAAACTGAGCCGCAGCGCAAGCGCCCAGATGGAGGCCGGCAGGAGCACGCTCACGCCGGTAACGACCGCCGCCGTTCTCGCCGGAATGCCCCAGTCAATCGCCGCGCCCGCGCAATAGCTGCTGATCGCGATCGTCAAAGTCAGCAGGCCGAGGTCCGCCGAGAACACGCGGCCGCGGAACCGGTCATCCGTATACATCTGCAAGAGGGTGGTGGAAAAGACCCAGATCACGGACGCGCCGGCATGCGCCAGCGCGACCGCGGCGATCGCGGACCACACGGAGGACGCCACCCCGAGAGCAATGTATCCGGCGGCAGCCGCGAGGAAACCCAGCAGAATTCCGGTTCGCATGCGCGCTTCTTGCTGCCCCGCGAAATGATTGCCTGCCAGCGGACCCAGCAGCGAACCCACGCCGCGCGCCCCCATCAGCAGGCTCATCCCCAGAATGGCGCCGCGCCGCGGATCGATGTGCGGCATGTGGACCGGAAAGATGCGCTCGCCCAGAATCGGCAGGATGACCAGATTGGACCCCATCAGCCCCACCCCGGCTTTGACGAAGACGGTCGGAAACAGGCGGCGGTCGCTGCGCATATAGCGCACGCCGTCCAGCACCGGGGTGAAGTCGGCCAGTTCCCGCGCCCGCAGGGAGGGCGAGTTCGCCACGTGTGGTTCGGTGAAGCGCATGCGCCCGATCAGGTACGCGGAGACCGCAAACGACAGCGCGTTCAGCACAAAAACCCAATCTCTTCCCAACAGCACCGCCACCACACCCCCCAGCGTGGAACCGATCGCCAGGCTGAAGGACCACGTCGCCGAGGAAAGCGTGTTGGCGAGAACGATCTTATCTCCACTGGTGATATTGGGAACGACCGCGTTGCGCGCCGGCTCGAAGAACGCGGCCATGACGGTTTCGAGCAACAGCAGGGGATAAATGAGCCAGACCGTGCCGGCGCTGCGGACCAGCAGCATTCCCAGCACGATGGCGGCGCGCGCCAGGTCCGCCGCGATCATGACCTTCTTGCGGCTGACACGGTCGTTCACGACGCCCGCAGTGGGCCCGGCGAACGTCTGCGGCAACACCTGCAGCACCACGGCCAGCGCCACCGAAGAGGCGCGGCCCGTCAACTCCAGCAGCAGGCTGTAAATAGCCAGGGTGTAGAACCAGTCGCCGAGTTCGCTGACGATCTGGGCGATCCAGAGGCGGCGGAAATTCCGGTTCTCCGATATCAGCCGTACGTACTGCCTCAGGGAAGTCGGGGAAGAGTCCATCTCAGGACTCTGTGTAAAGTCCCATGCGCTTCTTCACTAGTTCGACGGTGCCGTCGGCGATCGGACGCACACGCTCCGCCCCTTCCCGCAGGATGCCGGAGAGATAGCCTGGATCGGACATGATTTCGCGATAGCGGCGCTGCAACGGTTCGAGCTGCGAGACCGTCATTTCGGCCACCTGCTTTTTCAGCTCGCCGTAGCGCATGCCGGTGAAATGGGAGCACATCTGCTCGCGCGTCCAGCCGCTGAAAGCCTGAAAGATGCTGAGCAGGTTCTCCACTCCGGCCCCCAGCGCCTCGAAATCCACGGCGGGGCTGGAATCCGTGGTGGCCCGCATGATGGTTTTGCGGATGCGCTCCGGCGGGTCCAGCAGGGCCACGGCGTGGTTGGCTCCGGTGGCGGATTTGCTCATCTTCACAGTGGGATCGTCCAGTCCCATGACGCGCGCGCCCACGCTGGGCAGGCTGGTGGCCGGCATCACGAAGGTTTCGCCGTACAGCGAGTTGAACCGCTGCGCGATATCGCGGCTCAGCTCCAGATGCTGCGCTTGGTCTTCGCCCACCGGGACGATGGCCGCCTGGTACAGCAGGATGTCGGCCGCCATCAGGACCGGGTATTGCAGCAGGCCGTCGCCCACCGATTCCTGCGCCGCCGCTTTCCCCTTATACTGCGTCATTCGCTCCAGCCAGCCGACCGGACTCACGCAGGTCAACATCCACGCCAGTTCGGCGTGCGCCGGCACCGCGGATTGCACCATGATGCTCGATTGTTTGGGATCGATGCCCGCCGCCAGAAACAGCGCCGCGATTTCCCGGATCTTTTCGCGCAGACTCGCGGGCTCCTGGTAGACCGTGATCGCGTGCAGGTCCACGATGCAGAAAATGCTTTCGTAATCGTACTGGATCTTCACCCAGTTTTTGAGCGCGCCCAGGTAATTGCCGATGTGCAAATTGCCGGACGGCTGGACTCCGGAGAATACTCGTGCTCTCATGCTAATAGGCTTAACTTTTATCCTACGCGATGACGGACCCACAAACAAAGCTTGAACTCACGGTCGAAAAACTGGTTTACGGCGGAGAGGGCCTGGGGCGGGTGGACGGCAGGGTGGTCCTGACGCCCTTCGTGCTCCCGGGCGAGACCGTGCTGGCGGAGACCGCACGGGAGAAGCCGGGGCTGCTTCGCGCCCGCACCCTCCAGGTGCTGGCGCCGGCGCCGGAGCGCGTGACGCCCCCCTGCCCCTACTTCGCGCGCTGCGGCGGCTGCCACTACCAGCACGCTCCCTACGAACTGCAACTGCGCCTGAAACGCGCCATTCTCGATGACGTATTGCGGCGCATCGGCAAATTCGAACCGCCGGCGGATATCCAGACCGTCTCGGGAGAGCCATGGAACTATCGCAACCGCAGCCAGTTTCATCTGCGCGGCAACGCCATCGGCTATCTCGAAATGGGTTCGCATAAGCTATGCGGAGTGGGGATATGCCCCATCAGTTCGCCCACCCTGAACGACACGCTGCATCAGCTTTGGGAAATGATTCGCGACCCGCGCTGGCCGCGTTTCATCCGTTCCCTGGAAGTATTCACCAATGAACGGGACGTGCAGCTCAATATTCTGGATGCGGACCGTCCCGTGGCACGCCGCTTCTTCGAATGGTGCGCGGAAAGGATACCCGGCTTCCTCACCGGCGCGCTCGACTACGAAGCGGCCGGCACTGAATTCCGCGTTAGCAGCCATTCGTTTTTCCAGGTGAACCGCTACCTGCTGGACTTGTGGAAACGGCGCTGGACGGCGCCCGGGGTGACAGCGCGCTGGACCTCTACGCCGGCGTGGGCTTTTTTTCGATTCCCCTGGCCCGGCGGTTTTCGGCCACGACGGCGGTGGAGTCGGGCAGCGGCGCGGTCCGCGACCTCGAATTCAATGCCGCCCGCTCGGGCGTGGCCCTGGCGAGCGTACAGAGCACGGCCGAGGAGTACCTCGCGGCGCTGGAGAAAGCACCGGATTTTCTGCTGCTCGACCCGCCGCGCACAGGCATTGGCAAGAGCATGGTGCATCGCATTGCGCAACTCCAGCCGGAGTGCGTCACCATCGTATCGTGCGACCCTTCCACCCTGGCACGCGATCTTGCCGGGCTGCTGGCCTCGGGTTACGTTCTGGAACGGTTGACGCTGGTGGACCTGTTCCAGCAGACGTACCATATGGAAACCGTGGCACGGTTGCGAATCGCGCGGCCGCGCTGAGATAAACCCTGTTTCAGGAGCAGACCGTATCGCCGCGCACGCTCATCCCCCGCGGAAACCGGCGCATGCGCTCCCACATGGTCCTTCTCCTTGGCTACGTCAAAGCTCAGTGGCGGGCGGCCACGGCGGCTCTGCTGCTCGCCCTCACCAACCAGGTATTCGTCATGGCCGACCCGCTCATCTTCCGGCGCATCCTGGACGAATACGCCGTGCAGCACCAACGCCATACCCGCACGGACTTTTTCCTCGGGGTCGGCTTCTGGCTGGCTGCAATGCTGCTCGCGGTGGCCATCGCGTGGGTGGCGAAGTCTTTCCAGACCGAAATGGTCAGCCGTGTCTCCCAGAGGGTTAGCGCCCGTATGTTCGCCGACGGCATCCGCCACTCCCTCGAACTGCCCTACGCCGATTTCGAGCAGCGCCGCAGCGGGGAGACGCTGGACCGCATCAAGAAGCTCCGCTGGGACGTGGATCGTTTCCTGGCCGCCGCCGTCAATACCTTTTTCACGGGGGTGGTAGGGGTCCTCTTCGTCATCGTGTACGCCACCGGGATCCCTGCAAAAGGCCGCCGCGGGGTCGCTGTTGCGGCGCGCCGGGCACGGACTCGATACCACCATCGGAGAAGGCGGCATGCGCCTGTCCGGCGGCGAGAGACAGCGCCTCGCCATCGCCCGCGCCCTGTTGCGCCGCCCGGACCTGCTGGTATTCGACGAAGCGACCTCTTCGCTCGACTCGCTCACCGAGAAAGACGTCGGCGATACCATTCGCGCCACTCTGCTGCGGCGCAACCTCATGACCATCCTCATCGCCCACCGCCTTTCGACCGTGCTGTACGCCGGCCGCATCTACGTGCTCGAGTCCGGCCGCATCGTGCAAATCGGCAGCCACGCCGAACTCGTCGCCGCCGAAGGATTGTATAGAAGGCTATGGCTGCAGCAGTCCGGAGGGA
>JAMCRM010000025.1 GCA_023380575.1 Acidobacteriota bacterium
GTACTGGACCACCATCGCCTGTACGCCCGCGCCTGAGATAAACACCCGGCTGACGCCGTCCAGGTACTGCCCGCCCACTGTCACTTCGAACTCGGCCCCCTGCCTGCCGCCGGCCGGATAGACATAACCGATATGAGGCGTGTTCTGCTGAGCCGGCGCAAGCGAGGCGATCCCCAGGAGAACCGCCGCGCCCGTCAACGCACGCCACCGGAATGGGTTCATAAACGCTCTCACACTCACATGATTTCTTTCAAAATCCCGCTCATCTTCACGCCTTCGGCCGGGGTGGGCATCACGCGCGCCATCTGGCCCATGGGATGGGGCAGTTTCGCTTCTCCGTCGATGCCGAGCAGCTCGTACATGCTGCCGATGAGATCGGCCGGATAAACGGGCCGATCCTTTACCTCTTCCCCCTTGGCATCCGAGGCTCCGACCACGTGGCCGCCTTTGAATCCGCCGCCGGCCAGCACGGCCGAAAAGACGTTGCCATAATGGCCGCGCCCGCCATTCCAGGGCGCTTCCCACAGCACGCGGGGCGTTCTGCCGAATTCGCCGGTCCACCAGACGATCGTCGAATCCAGCAGACCGCGTTCGGACAGATCCTGCAGCAGCGCCGAGAAGCCTTTATCCAGTTCCGGCAGTTTCCGCCGCATGATCTGGAAGTGCTGCTTGTGCGTGTCCCAGCCTTTGTAATTGATGGTGATGTAGGGAACCCCGCGTTCGACCAGGCGGCGCGCCACCAGACACGATTGCCCGAACGTGTTGCGGCCGTAAAGGTCCCTCATCTGGTCCTTCTCCTGCGAGAGGTCGAATACTTTGCCCGCATCGCCGAGAATCAACTCGTACGCCTCCTTTTCGGCCTGCTCGGAGGCGGCCAACTGCGGATCGGTCGGCATGAAGTGCTCGAATGTGTTCAGCTTTGCCAGATAGTCGCGGCGGGCGTGCTGCCGCTGTTCGGAGATGCCCTGGGCGACCACGCCTTCGACGGCGAAGCGCGTCTGCCCCGGATCGCCGCCGGTGGCGAACGGCTTATAGCGCGACCCCAAAAAACCCGCTTCGGAAAATCGCCCCTGCGGCTCCGTCAGAACGAGATACGGCGGAATCAGCCCCTTGTAGCCGGCATTGTAGCCCTTGAACAGCGAAGCCACTGCGCCGACGCTCGGATAGACGTCCCGGCCGCCGGACATGCGCCCGGTCTGCACCATATAGGACGCCGTCTCATGGGCGTTCACATGATGCGTCATGCTGCGGATAATGGAATATTTATCGGCATGCTTCGCCAGCAGGGGGAGGAGTTCGCCGATGCGGATCCCGTCCACGTTGGTGGCGATCGGACTCTTCAGCGGACCGCAGTAGTCGTCGCCCGCTTCCGGTTTCGGGTCGAAGGTGTCGAGATGCGCAGGGCCGCCCCACATCCAGATCTGGATGACCGACTTGGCCTTGCCCTTTCCCGCTGGAGCCGCGGACGCCAGTCTGTCGCCGAGCAGCAACCCGGCAGCTCCGAAAGCCCCGTGCCGCAGAGCTTCGCGCCTGGACACGGTGGAACCTGAACCGTTTTCCATTCTCATCTTGAATTGCCTCCGCTCAATGCCGATAAAGAAACTCCGCGCTGTTGATCAAAGCCCAGGCGAGATCCACCATGGCCTCCCGCCCTTTCACACCGGACTGCGAGTAGCCGGTTACGGTCTTCAGTTCCTGCTCGGTGGGCATCCGCGAAAGAATCATGAGGTAAAGCGCGGTCGCCGAATTCCGCTGAGTCTTCGAGTTCCGAAACACGTACTGCAGTTTCGGGCTTTGTTCGATTTTCCGCTGAATATGGCTCGAATTGAGCAGATGCAGCCGTTGCGAGGCTGAGGGGCGATTATTGCGCTCCGACTCCAGGCCGTTATCGCGCGGCGGGCGCCCGAACAATTCGAGGAAGGAACTAGTGATGCTGCCGTCCGGCAGGCTCGTGGCACGCTCGCCCGGCGGGATAAAGGTGTAAGGCTCGGGAATCGCGCTGGAATACGTTTCCGTGGTGCCGGTGATCTGGCACAGCGCATCAATGAGGACCTCCGCATCGAGCCTGCGCAGCGGGTACGACGCGAAATTCGCCACGGCCTCGGGGCTGTCGCTTCCGGGGATGGAGGAAAGCTGATACGTCTCCGAATTCAGGATCAGACGGTAAAGGTGCTTCAGGTCGTATCGGGACGCGATCAACTCCCGCTCCAGATAATCCAGCAATTCCGGATTGGACGGCGGATTGCCGGGGCGGAGGTCATCCGGCTCCTGAGCGATGCCGCGCCCCAGCAGCCAGGACCAGACGCGATTGGCTATGCTGCGCGTAAACCAGGGATTCTTCGGCGAGATCAGCCAGTCGGCGAACAACTCCCGCGGATCCCGGTCCGCGCTCAACCGGACACGGGTGCCGTCCGGAAACACCGCCTCGGCGGGCGCCGTCTTCATCTTGCCCGGGTCGAACAAAACGATTTCTTCTTTCCACTCCCCCGTATCCTTGTAGCCGATTCCGGAGAAAAAGGCTGCCATGCCCGCTAACCGGTCCTTCGGCCACTTCTCCGCCGCATCCCCCATGAACGTCAGGGCGACCGTCTGCGCAACGGCCTGCGGTTCGCGGCTTTGCATGGCGCGGTAGAAATTGACCTCGGGCACGCGGAAATTGCTGCCCGTCGCGGTAAGCATCTCCCGTACGAACCGGTCGTACGGCTTGTTCTCGGAGAGGGAGGCCTGGATCCAGTGATGATATGCCTGGGCCGCGTTGGGCCACAAATTGATCGGAAACTCCGCTTTGACCCGCAGCAGGTCGCTCCATTTCATGGCCCAATAAGCGGCAAATTCGTCCCGCTCCAGCAGATAGTCGACCAGGGCGCTGCGTTTGTCCGGATTCCGGTCCGCCAGGAAGCGCGCCGCCTCCTGGGCGGTCGGCAACGTGCCGATCGCGTCGAGATAGGCTCGTCTCAGAAACACCGCATCGGAGCACAGATGCGCCGGCCGAATTCCCAATTGCTTCCAATTTGCGAAGACCAGCTCGTCGATCTTCCCTTGGGGCTTCAGTTCGGCGCGCGTTTCGTAAGCGGGCGCGAACGTCTGTTCGGTGCCTGCGCCAGCCAGGGCAGCCGTCAGGACGAGCGCCGACAGCAAGGATTTCACCACAATCGTTGAACCCCGCGGTTACGCAAGAGTTGCATTTTCAGGCCTCATTCACCCGCCGGCGCCATTCCTGGAGGGTCTTTTCGAGGTCTTTCCGGACCTGCCCGTGCGCGGAATCGTCGATCAGGTTGCGCATCTGGTACGGGTCGCTCCGGTTATCGTACAGCACCCAGGGCTCGAGATCGCCGCGTCCCTGTTTCGCCGCATAGGTATACCGCGCCGTGCGGACCCCGCGCCATCCTCCCACATCATTCTTCCCGCGGCGCTTCCTTTTGCCTTTCCCGCCTCCGTCGCCTTGGATGGACATAATGAACGAAGACTCCGGTCCGGCCATGTCCGTGCCCCGCAGGATGGGCGCGATGCCGGCGCCCTGCATGCGGGAAAGCACCGGGACTTCCGCAAGCCCCAGCAGTGTCGGGGTGATGTCCACGGTGGAAAACAGCGTATCCAACCGCCGCCCCGCCGGGATGCCCGCGGGCCAGCGGACCACGAACGGCACGTTGATGGCTTCCTCCCAGGGTTTGTTCTTCGCCGTCAGGCCCTGCG
>JAMCRM010000026.1 GCA_023380575.1 Acidobacteriota bacterium
CAAACCCGGGCGCCCGCCTCGTCGATCAGGTCAATGGCCTTGTCCGGCAGGTAGCGGTCCGGAATGTAGCGGCTGGAGGTGAATACGGCCGTCTCGATGGCATCGTCCGTATACCCCACGGCGTGGAATTTCTCGTAACGGTCCTTGATGCCGAACAGGATCTTGATGGCGTCCTGCTCGTTGGGCGGCGGTACCTTCACCGCCTGAAAACGGCGCTCGAGCGACCGGTCTTTTTCAATGGATTTGCGGAATTCGGAAGGCGTGGTGGCCCCGATGCACTGGATCTCGCCGCGCGAAAGAGCCGGCTTGAGAATGTTGGCCGCGTCGAGGGAGCCCTCGGCCGAACCCGCGCCCACCAGCGTGTGCAGCTCGTCGATGAAGATGATGGCGTTCTGGTTCTCCATCAGCTCCTTCATGATGGTTTTGAGCCGCTCCTCGAACTGGCCGCGGTATTTCGTGCCGGCCACGATCAGGGAGAGGTCCAGGGCCAGAATGCGCTTGTCAGCCAGGAACGACGGCACGTCGCCCTCGGCAATGCGTTGCGCCAGGCCCTCCACAATGGCCGTCTTGCCCACGCCCGGCTCGCCGATCAGGACCGGGTTATTCTTGGTCCGGCGGCACAGGATTTGCACCACCCGCTCCAGTTCGTAATCGCGCCCGATCAGCGGATCCAGCGTGTTGTCCATGGCGGCCTGGGTCAGGTCGCGGCTGAATTCGGCCAGCAGGGAACTTTCCTTCGGGCGGGTAGAGGCCACCTTCTCGGACTGGGAGCGCGCCAATTCTTCCCGGATGGTGGAGAGCCGCAGGCCCCGCTCATGCAGGATCTCCGCGGCAAAGCATTTTTCCTCGCGCAGAAGCCCCAGCAGCAGGTGCTCCGTGCCAATGTGCTTGTGGTTCAGCCGCTCCGCTTCTTCGGCGCCGTACGCCAGCACACGTTTGCACTCATTGCTCAGGGGCAGGTCTACCGAGGTCGAAACCTTCTCCCGAACCGTCGTGTGGCCCTCAATTTGCTTCCTGATAGATTCGACAGCGGCGTGCGAGCGGAGGAACCGGTTCGCCAGCGCCTTGTCCTCACGCAACAGGCCCAGCAGCAGATGCTCGGTCTCAATGTAGGGACTGCCAAACTGGCTCGCCTCGTAGCGCGCGAAGAAAATGACTCTTCTCGCCTTCTCCGTGTATCTTTCGAACATAAAAACGTGACGCCCCCTATAACTTAAGATACTCCCCACCGGTCCCCGGTTGCGGCATCTTAGGAATGCCGGGCACCAATGTGCCGCCTTCCAACGTCAAAACGCGATCGCAGCGGCTGGCAAATGACAGATTATGGGTTACGAAAACAGAGGTGAGACGGTGTGAGCGATGCAACCCCTCCAAGAGATCGAAGATCATTTCCCCGGTACGGAAGTCCAGGTTTCCGGTGGGTTCATCCGCCAGCAGTACTGAGGGATTTCCCACCAACGCCCGTGCCAGCACCACCCGCTGCTGTTCCCCACCAGATAGCTCACCCGCGCGATGCGTCGCGCGTGCTTTTAGTCCGACTTCCTCGATCCTGGCCAGCGAACTTGCTACCGCTTTCTGATGGGTCCAACCCCGGATCAGCAATGGCATCATCACGTTCTCCAGGGCGGTGAACTCGGGCAGAAGGTAATGAATTTGCCACACGAAACCGATTTCCCGGTTTCGAAAATCGGCCAGCTCCGGGTCGCTAAGACCCGAGATCTCTCTACGCCCGTAGTATATCGTACCCCTTGTGGGCCTGTCCAGACCACCCAGCAGGTGCAACAGCGTCGATTTTCCCGCACCGGATTCGCCAACCAGGGCCAGCCGCTCCCCCCTGTAGACGTCCAGGTCCAGGTCGGCGAAGATGGTCAGATCCGCCTCGCCGGACCTGTATACCTTCGAGAGATCGCGGACACTGACCACTGCCTCCGGTTGACCGCTGGTCACTTCTTTACTCATATCGGGTTTGGCTTTCACGTTTTGAACTCCGGTAGTCCCTCAAGCCGCGGGCGCAACCCCGCGGCGCGGTAAGCTTCCAGCAGGGCGCCCGCCGCCGGACCGTAGATGGGGGGCGCCGGCTCGACTCCGTCCTCCGCAGCCACAAGCATACGATAGTACGCCAGTAGCCCTACGCTCCGGAAAACACCTCCCACGTAGGCCGTACGGACCGGCTCTCCGCGCTTCCACAGTTGACTTCGCACGGAATGGGTCAACACGGCCAGCTTCCGGGCGGCCTCCCGCAGAATTTCCAGGGCCACGGCATCGCCCGCCCCGGCGGCCCGGTCCATCTGCCGGGCCAATTCGGCCACTCGCGAGCGCGGCCACGCGGGCGTATAAAACAGATGCATGGCCGCATGCACATTCTCCGCTCCCGTGGCTTCCAACAGATGATCCGTGAACATCGTCGCGGGGCCCCATCCCTCGGCATGGCGCAACGCCGCCTGAAGCCCCCGGCGCGCGATATCAAAGCCCCCGCCCTCGTCGCCGAAGATGTACCCCCATCCGCCGGCCCGGGCCGTCCGCCCCGCGACATCGCGGCCGAAGGCGATCGAGCCGGTGCCGGCGATGGTGATCACCCCGGGTTGGCCCGCCGTGGCCCCCGCCAGCGCGATGACGGCATCATCGCTGACCACCAGCCGCGCGGCCGGCAGAATCTCCGCCAGGATGGCCCTTTTATCCTCCGGGCCGCCGCTCATGCCAAAGCAGGCGGCTTCAAAACGCCCCGGCTGCAGACCGGTCTCGGCCCACGCGCGTGCCACGCATTCGGACACCGCAGCCGTCAGTTTGCGCCGCCCTTCGGCCGCGGCCACGTGGTTGCATGGGCCACCGGAGCCGGCGCCAAGCACGCGGCCGCTCTCGTCGCCGATGAGTGCGGTCGTGCTCGATTGACCCCCGTCTACGCCCAGAAAGAACATCATCGGATGCGGTACAGGCGGGCGCGGCTTCCCTCCCCCGCCACTTCGATCCCCCACTCTTCCAGGCGGTTGCGGAAGTCCTCAGCCCCAAAATCATCGTCGTAAAGCACGAAATAGTTCACCCCCCGCCGCTTCAGTTCCGCGGTTGCGGCACGCCGCAGGCCCGTCGCGGGCGGCACGTCCCGCTCGTCCGGCGCTGAAGCCAGCAAGCCCCACTCTCCCTGTTCCCCCCGTCCCTGCAACTGGAGCCTGATCTTGTACTGATCGTGGGAGCATTCCCCAGCCAGATCCAGTTTTTCAGCACCCAGGGCGCCACCATCACCAGCGCCCAAACGGCCACCAGCAGTGCCGGCCGCACCACGCCCTGCCGCTTCCGCCAGCATTTCCAGGCTAGAAACAAT
>JAMCRM010000027.1 GCA_023380575.1 Acidobacteriota bacterium
TCACGATCTATACCGCAACCGCACCGAGATATTCGAAAACGGGCAGTACCTGACGGGGCGCATCGCCCAGGAGGCGGTCGGGTTCCTGAACCGTTCCAAGGGCAAGCCGTTCTGCGGTTACGTAGCCTTCAACGCGGTCCACTATCCGATGCACGCACCGGATGAGTATATGCGCCGGTTCGCGGACTTGCCGCTGGAGCGGCGCATCTACGCGGCGATGCTCAACGCGGCGGACGACGGCATCGGCGCCATTCGCCGCGCACTGGCCGCCAACGGCCAACTGGACAACACACTGCTGTTCCTTGTGGGCGATAACGGGGCGACCACGGAGAAGCGGGCCGGCCTAAACCAGGAGTACGCCACCGCGGGCAGCAACGGTCCGTTCAAAGGCTTCAAGTTCAGCCTATTCGATGGCGGGATGCATGTGCCCGGGTTGCTCCACTGGCCGGCGCGCGTGCGCGGGGGCCGGGCCATTGATACTCCGGTGCAATCCATGGACATCCTGCCGACGGCGCTGGCTGCCGCCGGACTGCCGTTGCCGGACGGCATGGACGGCAAACCGCTGCTGCCTCTACTCGAAGGCGGCAAGCCTCCGCACGAGGCCTTATTCTGGCACCAAGGCGGGCAAACCGCGGTGCGCCGCGGCGCCTGGAAACTGGTGATGGATGGAAAGCTGTACGATCGCCGGTCCGAGGGGAACAAACCACTCACCGGCGAAGACGCACTCTGGTTATCCAATCTTGAGGAAGACCCCGGCGAGAGCCGCAATCTCCGCCGCCTGCATCCCGACCTGGTAGATGAACTCGCCACGCTGGCCGCGCGCTGGCGGGAGGCGCTGCCGAAGCAAAAGCCGTAGAAAGAGGAAGCAATCTCCATGAGACGTCATTCTTTACTTCGCATCTTGATTTTGCTGCTGACGGCCTTGCCGTTGGCGGCTCAGACCTCCACCGGTGAAATCGATATCACAGTGCTGGATCAGTCCGGAGCGGTGATTCCGAACACCAAGATCACGGTCACGGGCTCGGAGACGGGCAACCTGGCGCGCACGGTTGCGACCAATCAGGAAGGCATGGCCGCGGCGCCGCTGCTGCCACCCGGAGCTTACGACATCGGCGTGACAGCAACCGGGTTCGCGGGAATGACGCAAAAGGGAATCGTGCTCCACGTGGGCGACGTTCTCAACCTGCGCCTCACGCTGAAGCCTGGCAACATCACCGAAACGGTGGAGGTGGTGGGAGAAACTCCCATGCTGGAGGAGAAATCGGTCACGCTGGGCCAGGTGATGGAGCAGAAAGAGATGGCGCAGTTGCCGCTGAACGGGCGCAACTACCTGGATCTGGGCCGGCTGGTGGCCGGCGCGGTGCCTTCCCATGGCAGCCGCGACCAGACCTTTTCCGCCTATGGCAACAACGGTCTGCAGAACGCGTTTGTGATGGACGGCGCACGCAATGAAAATTACCTGCGCGGATTGGACAATCGCGCCCGGGACATGCTGCGCCCGCCGCTCGACGCCATCGCCGAGTTCCAGGTGCAGACCAGCAACTTCTCGGCTGAGTTCGGCGCCTCGGCGGGAGCCGTAATCAGCGCCATCACCAAGAGTGGAACCAACCAGGTACACGGTTCGGCATACGATTTTCTGCGGAACGACAGCATGGACGCCGCGGATTTCTTCGCCAAACCAGGCTACAAACCCCTGCTGGTGCAGAACCAGTATGGCGGCGCGATTGGGGCTCCGATTAAGAAGGACCGGGCCTGGGTCTTCGGCGCCTATGAGGGCACTCACACGCGCAACGAAGACGTCCAATTCGCCACCCTGCCCACGGATACGATGCGCGCCGGGAACTTCGGTTCCACGGCGATCTACGATCCGCTCTCCACGATACCGAATCCCAATGGCTCTGGTTGGATACGCAGCCAGTTTCCGGGCAACGTGATTCCGGCCTCGCGCTTCGATAAACTCGGCCAGCAACTCATGGGCTACTACCCGGAGCCGAACCTCCCCGGTCTGGCCAACAACTTCACCCGGAACGTGCCGTTGTTGACTTCGAACAAAAACATGGTGGCGCGCGGCGACATTCAGGTCAGCAGCAAGGACAGCATGTTCGTGCGGGGTTCGGCGGTGCGCCAGACGTTGAGCTCCAACACCGTACTGCCGGAACCGGCGCAAATGGGCACTGACCGCAACGTCAACTCCGGTGGCGTCGGCTACGGTTATACGAGAACCTTCAGTAACACGATGGTCAACGAGTTCCGCTTTTCCTGGACGCGGATGACGATCAATCAGGACGAAAGGGCGCCGCTCAACGAGATCATCAAGGGAATGCTCGACCCGCGGATTCAGCACGGCATTCCGAACTTCAACGTCACCGGCTTCGCGGGGATCGGGGCTCAGCCCGGCAACTACGGCAATTCGCCCATGATCAAGAGTTCCGGCGTCTGGGACATCTCGGACAACGTTTCGAAATCAGCCGGACGTCACCAGATGAAATTCGGAGTGGACGTGCAGGCCATCCGGCCATCCACGTTGGCGGCCCTCGCGGGGCGCGGCTCGTTGGGCTTCACCGGTGTGTTTTCGCAAAACCCGCAAGGCCGCCCGGGCACCGGCAGCCCGATGGCGGATCTGCTCCTCGGCAACGCCAATAGTATCGCTACGGGTTCGCTGGCAGAGTCCGTAGAGCGCGGCAAGTATGCCGGCTGGTACTTCCAGGATCAGTGGGCCTTAACGTCATCGTTGACCCTGAACCTGGGACTGCGCTACGAGCTGTTTTTTCCGTTCGAAGAGACGACAAACCGCATGGGAGACTTCGTCCTCGATCCGGCCAG
>JAMCRM010000028.1 GCA_023380575.1 Acidobacteriota bacterium
GATCTCATCGCCCTGATGGATCTGGAACGACAGTCCCGTGGGCCAGTCCGAGGAGATATTGCCGGCCCAGACATAAAAACACGGTGTCGTGCCGAACCGGACCACGTGAAACCGCTCGGGTTTCGCCATGGCCGCGATCCGCGGGTCGTCGGCGGAATTTCTGAAAGCGGAACTGCGGGCGGGAGACCTCGTCCTGATCAAAGGCGGCCTCGCCTCCGAGCACCTGTCCCGCATCGCATTGGCGCTGCTTGGAACTGTCGACTGCTGGAAAACCGGATGCAGAAAAATGGCAACTTGCGACTACTGCCCGGAACTCGGGGGCGATTTTGTCAGGCTGAGCAGGTTGCAGCTATCACACAAGTGAAGCCGGTCGCACATCGGCTTCCAGCAGACCACCGGGCCGATCTGAGCGAAGTAAAGACGGCTCAAGTGTTCCTCCGTCTTCCCCCGCAGGAGCGCCACGTCGCCGGCGCGGAGTTCGGTCTTGAGGAAATCCGCCGCGGCATCAAGCTTTGCGAAAGAGCGCACGTCCTCCGTTTTCATCCCGGAGCGGACGGCCGCCCCGGCGTAAGCGCGCGCATGCTCCCCCGCAAACACCGCGAAATCGGCCGACTCCGCCGCTTGCCGGCCCAGCATGGCCGCGCGCTCCGGCGTATCGAGGCCGGTGTCCCAGATGTCGCCGTGAACGAGAACGCGGCGGCAATCCCGGGCCTCCCGCAAGGCGCGGAACGCCGCCGGAGAGCCGGCCATGGAACCCTGGTATTCATCGCGCAGCATGATTGCCCCGGAAGGAAGCGTCAAGGGCTGAAGCCGCGCCGTATAGGGTTCCACTTGCGGCAGCGCGGCGGCGGCGTCCTTCAACGAAACACCGCAGGCAACCGCCACCGCAAACGCCGCCAGGATGGAGTTCACCCACTGCTCGCCAACCAACCGCGTCTGCACCGGGCAGGATTCGCCGCCATGGTGAACCCGAAAACTCAAGCGCGCGGGCCAGACGGCGGTGATATCGCTCGCCCGGAAATCGCATTGGGGCGACCGTCCGAAGGTCAGGACCTTGCTCCGCCGGCGGGCAGCCATGGCCATCACGCGCGGATCTTCTCCGTTCAGGACTGCGAGTCCATCGGGACGCAGGCGGCTCAGTAACCACGCTTTTTCCGCCGCCGTATGTTCCAAAGTAGGGAAGTGATGGCTGTGCGTACCCGCCACGCAGAGCATCACCACGATATCGGGGTCCACCTGCCAGCAGGCCTTCCGCATCGCTCCACGCCAGCGGGTGCCCACTTCGACGACGGTATAACGGTGCCGGAAACGGGTCCGCAGGATGGTACCGGCCAGTCCCACGCGTCCGTTATCGGCGTTTTCCGTCGCGCAGACCGGAAAATGCGGAGCCAGCATCGCCTCCAGGCATTTGGTGGCCGTGGTTTTGCCCATGCTGCCGGCGACAGCGATGAACCTGGTCCGGAACATCAGCCGGCGCCACACGAGCGAGACAGCGCTCAAGGGATAGGAAAGATAATAGCGCGTCCCAAGCATACAGGTCTTTCAAAAAACCCATTTGGCGGCGATCTGAATCTGCCGCGACGTGGTGCTGGTTTCGGTGATGCGCCCCGCCGATGCCACCATGCGCAGGCCGCTGTCAAAGAGTTGCTGGACGGATGGAACCTGGAAATTCGGGTGATTCAGGGCGTTGAAAACCTCCAGGCGCAGGTTCAGGGCGTGCTGTTCCCTTTTCCATAGCATTTTGTGCAGCGCGAGATCCGCCGTCGCCAGCCCCGGGCCGCTCAGGGTGTTCCGTCCCAGATTTCCGTACATGCCCGCGGGCGGAAGCGCGAATACCGTGGGATTGAAATACATCTGGGGATCGCCCAGGATGATTTTGGCGCCCGGAGCCGGCGCAAAATCGGGCCGCTGCGATTGGTCGCCCGAACCCGGCAGCAGGCGGGCGCGATCGAATCCAATGGTCGGGGAAAACGGGTTGCCGGTCTGGACCTGCACGATCCCGTGCAATTGCCAGCCGCCCAAGGCACTGGCGAGACGCGAGCGCCCCCGGTTGGGCAAATCGTACGAGAAATTGGCCGTGAAGCAGTGACGCAGATCGAATGCCGAGAGGCCGCGATTCGCGCCGTAATCGAACATGGTCGGCATGTGGTCGCCGTTCAGAAAATCGTCGTAGACGGCGATCGAAGTCTCATCGATGGATTTTGTCCATGCATACTTTGCCTGCGCGCGGAACCCGTTGCCCCACCTCCGCTGCACGCCGGCCAGCAGCGCGTGGTAGTGGGAATTGAAGCGCATGGTTCGGAAGCCCACCTGCACGAACGCGGGATTCAAGCGCGGCGCGCCCGCCGGGAAGAAGAGGCGGCCGTCCGGAAGAACGTCCGGGCGAGTGGGATTGATATTGCCGATCTGGCCGGGCAGGTGAATGCCGCGGGAACCGGAATAGCCGATCCGCGCCAAAACGCCGGAACCCAGTTGACGCTCCAGTGTGAACTGGAATTGCGCGGCATAGGGCTGATTGACGTAATATTCCAGGCCGTCGAGAGAGTTCTGTGGAGGCGTGGCCCGGGCCGCGCCCAGCAGATCGGGAAATGCCGGGTTGTTCAGATAGACGCGATTGAAAAACGGAGGCGTGCGAAGACCGGCGGTGGCCAGTTCCCGCGATCCCAGGAGATCGAAAAAGATACCGGCGCCGGCCCTGAGAACGGTTTTCCCGGAGCCCGTGGGATCCCATGCCAGGGCGGCGCGGGGCGCGAAATTGTCTTTGGAGGGATTTTGAAACAGCGGGCCGCCCACCGTCATCGCCTGGTCGTGCAAGGGGTCACGGAGGGTCGCGATTTTGCCGTTGACTTCGACGGGTGTGGAATAGGCCTCATACCGGACGCCCAGCGTCAGGGTGAGCCGCCGGCTGGCGCGAAATTCGTCTTGGGCGAAAGCGAAGAACTGGTTTTGACGCCACCCCCTCGCCGTATCGGAGCCCGCCATCATCAGGTCGCCGGTAGCCGGCCGGCCCTGCAGGAGATTCGCAATGGAGGTGAAGCGGTAATTTCCCGTCGCACTATGATCCGCCACCTGGTTGTACCGGACGCGGTCGAAACCCGCTCCTAGACGGAAATTATGGGCGCCGCGGATGTGGGAAAGGTCTTGGTTGAACTGGTAATCGTTCAGCACGAAACGGCGGGGTTGCAGGCGCGCGCGCAACCCGCCGAAATCGGTGAGCCCGGTCACAACGATCGTACCCAACTGCTGGCCCTTCACGAAGGATAAGGAATCCGGAACACTCGAGGGCAGACTGGCACTCTCCGCGTTGCGGACGCGGCTGAAGCCGACTCGAAAGTTGTGGATGGTGTGGGGCGATGGGACGTACTGCGTTTCGGTGTGGATGAACTGATAGCGGGAATCGGTGCGAAAACGCCAGACCTGAAAATCGTCAGGAGTGGAGGTACCGGCATTGTCGAAAGTGTAGCGCCCGGCGAAACGCAGCCGGCCGGAATGCACGAAATCCACTTTGGCGGCCGCATAGTCCTCGCGTGCCGGAGTCGGCGAAGTGGCGATAAATTCCGCAGTGCCGTCGCCAAACTCGCGCCCGTTCGGCAGGGGATACAGATTGAGATACGGCGCCACCGCGGGGGTGACGGGAACAATGCGGGCGCCGTCCGCGCCGGGTAGTATGCCGTTGCGCGCGTCCTGCGTCAGCGTCGCCGCATGCACCGTCCGGCTGGAGGCTTCACGGATTCCTTCGTAATTCCCGAGAAAAAATAGCCGATTGCGGCGCAGAGGTCCGCCCAGTAACGCGCCGAACTGGTTTTTCCGCAGCGGCGGGATTTTCTCGCCGGCCGGATCGAAGAAATTGCACGAGTCGAGCGCGCTGTTCCGAAGATACTCGTAGACGCTGCCATGCAGGTCGTTGGTGCCGCCTTTGGAAACGGCGGTGAACGCGGCGCCCGCCAGGCGCCCGTACTCAGCGCTAAACGGACTGGTGACAAGGCGCAGTTCCTGGATCCCTTCCACACCCAGGAGCCTGCCCCCCGCGCTGGCCGGCGCCGATGAGATCGCGTCGTTGATGTAGATTCCGTCCAGCCGGAAACTGTTCTGGTTGGGGCGGGCACCGTTCGCCGAAATGTGAATTCCCGTGCCGCTCGTCATGGTCTTGCCCGCGGACCTGGCCACGGTGGCGCCGGGCTCCTGCGAGGACAGGTCAAAGAGGTCCCTCCCGTTGAGCGGCAGCGCGTCAACCTGTTGCGCCGTGATCGAACCGCCCCAGTCACTTGTGCTTGTGCTCACCAGCGGGGTTTCGGCTGTCACCACCACCTTCTCGTACGTTTCGCCGAGCGCCAGATGGAAATCAATCGGAATGCTGCGGCCGGCAGCCAGTGGGATGCCAGCACGCACTTCCCCACGGAACCCTTCGAGCGCCACTTCGATCTCGTAGACACCGGGCATCAGGCCCGGCGCCAGATAGCGGCCCCGCCCGTCCGATTGGAGCGTTCGTTCGAATTTCGTGCCGGTCTCGGTAATGCGCAGAAGCGCGCCGGCCGCCCCGCTCCCGCTGGGATCGAACACGGTGCCTTCGATCGCACCTGTAGTCTGGCCGCAAAGGATGCCTGCCGGCCCAAGCAGGAACAAAATCGCGATGCGTTTCATCCGTTTCTCCAGGGCACCAAGCGGGTTTCGAGACGCCGCAACACGGTGTGGATGGCCAGTCCGAGCGCGGCCGACAGAATCACTCCGATGTAGAGTTTCTCCGTGGAAAAGGTTTGCCACGACATCCAGATCATGCTGCCCAGGCCGCTCGAAGAACTGATGAGTTCCACCGAGACCGTGAGCACCAGCGCCCGGCCGAGCGTGACGCGCAATCCGGTGAAGATCTGGGGCAAACTGGCGGGCAGGTAGACTTTGCGCACGATCATGGCGCGGCTGGCGCCGTAGTTCGAGGCCATGTCGATGTAGGCGCTATTGACGCTGCGCACCGCGTCCAGTCCATGCATGGACATCAACACAAAGGAACTGGTGGCGATCAGCAGAATGCGCGGCGCCTCGCCCACGCCCAGAAACAGCATGAGCATCGGCAGCAGCGTGAGCTTGGGGGAGGAGTACAGCGCCGAAATGAGCGGCTCGAGGAGACGGCGCAGTTGCGCCGCGGCGCCCATGAGCACGCCGCATAGCAAGCCCAAGACGGAACCGCTGAAAGCGCCGATGGAAAGCCGGGTGAGCGTGGCTTCAAGATGTCCGGCCAGTTCCCCGCTCCGCGCCATCTTACAAGCGGTTAAAAACAGGACCGCGGGCGGCGGAAAGAACAGCGGATTCAATAGGCCCGTGGAGGCGCAGACCTGCCACAGCGCCACCAGGGCGACGGGAACGGCGAATGCCGTCAAGGCCGATTTGAGTTTCATCCCCGCACCTCCCGGGCAGACCGGGCCAGAAAGCGGGCGTCCACGAGTTCGGATGGCTGCAAGAGCCGGGGACAGTAACCTTTGCGCACGCCCCAGGCTACAAACCGCTGCACGCTGTCCAGATTGACCGCGCCGTCCACCGCGACCGTTTCACGGCAGGCTTCGCGCGCGGCTTTGGGATCCAGCCCGTTAGCCCGCGCGAATTTCTCCAGAAATGCCGGCGTCCTGCCGGCGACGAACTCGCGGGCGCCGCGAAGATAGGCGCGCAGGAAACGGGCGCCGGGCTCGGGATCGGCCTGAATCAGCTTCTCGCCGAAGCACACGTAGGAATACTGAAAATTGGGAAGGATGCCTGCCAGGCCGATATGCCGCACGATGCGGGGCGACCGGAACGCCAGCGTCTGGGCGAAGTCGAATCCGACCAGGGCATCGATCTTGCCGGCGGCCAGCGCCGCCACTGCGTCATTGCGGCGCAGCAGAATGACATCCACATCGGCTGCGTCGAGACCCGTGCCCCCAAGAATCGTATCGAGGCAGAACTCGCCGATCGATGCCTTTCCGGTGCAGGCAATCCGCTTCCCCTTTAACTCTTTCAACGCGGAAAGCCCGTGGGGAAACGCCTCAACCCGTGCGTACAGGAAGCCCGCTTCGCCGCAGGAAGGCGAGGCGATCTCGCGTCCGGCGGCGATCCTTACCAGCGCCCCCCTTGCCACCGCGTTGACGAGCGAAGGGCTCAGGCCCAAAAACGAAACATCGAGCCTGCCTCCGGCCAGCAGCGGAATCGCCTGCACGGAATTCAGCCCCTCCTGCAGTTCCACCTCGACGCCTTCCCTCGCGAAGTACCCAAGTTCCCGCGCCAGATAGAGCCCGCACATGGAGAGGTAAGGCTGCGCCGAAACGCGGATCGTTCCCGCGGTGGCGCTTGTCTTTTGTCGCGAACAACCGGCCAGCGCCGCGCCCGCGATGCCGATCCA
>JAMCRM010000029.1 GCA_023380575.1 Acidobacteriota bacterium
ATGCGGCGCGCCCGCAGGTTGTGCTTGCGATGCTGCGGGTTGTTCAGCCGCGGGCTGGGGTGCCTGGCTGCTTTCTTTGCTGCCGCAGGAAGAAAGAGCCGCAATGCCCAGCAACGCCAGGAATGCCATGCCGTATCTCATGAATCACCTCTCTTGCGGCTGCGAATTATCCCCGATATGTGATTTCCATCTCACTAACGGCAATGTGCCGCCGCAGCGCGCCGTTGGGTACAGCGTATCTCCATTCCCGCACGGGTGCAATAAATCTGAATAGCTAAAAGAGGTATTTCAGGCCGAACTGGATCAAACGGGGCGCCACCGAAGTCTGGGTGATGACGCCGAAGGTGGCCGTCCCGAAGGTGGCACCGGGATTGGCGAACTGGGGATGGTTCAGCGCGTTATAGAATTCCACGCGGAAGGCCAGTTCCGAATTGTCGCGCAGGCCACCTACCCTGGTTCTCTTGCCCAGCGAGAAATCCGTGTTCACCTGCCCGGGCCCATTCATAATGCTCGGCGCGGAGTTCCCGTAGCCGGTGGATCCGTCGGAGCCGAGCGCGGGCGGGCCGCAGATGGCGGCAGTGTTCACCCAACTGTTTAGGCGTGACTGAATGCCGCCCGCAGTCGCCAGCATGGACGGCGAGGCGTTCGGGCAAAGCGTGACGGTAGAGGTGCCCGCCCGGCCGTAGACCGCTCCGCCGGCGGGGTCGGTGAGGGTTATCGGCAAGCCGCTCTGCATGATCACGATGCCCGCTACGGACCAGCCGTTCAACAGGCCGCGCACGAATCGGCCGGCTTGGACCGCGGGCAACTGGTAATCGAAGTTGGCGATCATGCGGTGGGTGCGGTCGAAGGCCGCCCGCGCCATATCGAGGGACAGATCGTTTTGATCGTTATAGACGCTGGTGTTGCTCTCGGCCCTGGAGAGGGTGTACGCCACCTGAAAGGCGATGTTGCGCGAGAATTGTTTGCGCAAGGTGGCCTGCAGGCTGTGATACCAGGAGAGCCCGGTGAACTCGCTGGCCAGCAGCGCGGTGGGCGTTTCTCCCATTATGGGAACACGCAGATGCGCATTGAGGGAGGTGTTGGTGGTGATGCAATCTGCGGCAGCGCCGTTGTAGCCGCAGTTGACCGGATTGGCGCCGGATGCCAGCATGGGTTGATTCAGGCCGCGCGCGAGAAGCAGCCGGTCCCCGTGGGACCCGACGTAGCCCGTATCGAGCGAGAGGGTCTGAAGCAGGCGCACCTTCGCGGTTACATTCCACTGTTGCAGGCGGGGAATCCTGTATTCCGGCCCCGCCACCCGGTCGGAGAGCTGCGAGGTGGGGGTGCGGGGAACAAAGCCGAGGGTGGTGTCCGGAAAAGGTTTTCTGAAGCTGGAAAGATTGTTGCTGGCATCCGTATTGGTGAAACCCTGGGCGAAGGGTGGGGAAGTGAACAGGGGAGCGGCGCCCGCGTTGCCACTGAAAGGCGGCGGCTGATAGAACCAGCCGTATCCGCCGCCCACCACCAGGCGGTCCGTGGCGCCGATGGGCTGCCACGCAAAACCCACGCGCGGCGCGAACGTGTCGCGCGGCGTCCCGTTCTCGTAGAAGCTGTCCGTGGAGCGCGTTATCACGCCGTCGGGCGGCGGGCCGAACGGCTCGCCTGTATAGGGGTTGATCATCCGGGGATTGTAGTTCGCCGCTACCGTGTTGCCGGCAAACGTGCCCGCCGGTGGAGGGATGGCCGCCCCGCTCAGCAGCGCGGGCAGCATGTTTCCGATGGTGCCGGCAGTATCGAGGGAGGGCCCGATGTATTCCCAGCGCAAGCCGAGATTGAGCGTGAGATGCGAGCGCAGGTTGATATCATCCTGTACGAAGCCGGCGCCGTAATAACGCCGGTAGCGGTATTCCACCTCGCCGTGCGGCCCCACACCTTCGTTGGCCTGCACAGTCTGGATATTGCTGCGCCCCGAGGGGCTCAGGTTGTCGGCCGCGCTCAGCCCCAGCAGGAAATCGGCGAACGTCTGAAAAGCGATCTTCCCGCGCGCGCCGCCGGTATCCGCGCGGCCGTTGTATTGCGACAGGAAAAACGCTCCCGTGCGAAGGCGGTGTTTGCCGCGGACCCAGGATAGATTGTCCGCCCACGAATACGTGATCGTTTCGAAGTGATTGTCATTGGGATTGGTGCCGAACAGCCGGAAGCTACCCAGCGGACCGAGCACGGTGACTTCGGGGGGCTGGGGAAAAAGCGGATCCACCGGAACCATTCCCACGGAGGCGGCCGAAGGCGTATCCACGCCGTCCGTATCCGTCTTATTGCGTGTGTATGACATGCTCGATTCGTTCACCACGTTGGCCGTCAGAACGGAAGTGAGCTTCAGGGTGGCGGTGATGTCGGTGGCGGTGAGGGCCTGGGAGGCCCCCCAACCGGGCAGTACGGGGGCGCCCGGGTAACCGCCGGGGGATCCGAATGAACGAAGTTGATCGATGGTGGCCCCGAACACACGGCCGGAGAGTGTGTTCTTCGCAGAGAGCAGGTAATCGAGATTGGCCAGGTAGTGGTTCTCCCGGTAGGTGGAAGGAAGGCTGTAGGATGAAAATCCCAGGCCGGCATTCGGCCCACTGCTGAAGATAGTCTGCGGCGAAGGAATCAGGTACGAACCATCCGGCGCTTTCATCTGCAGGATACGAAGCGCCACGGGGTTGATGGGCGCGGTGGTGGAGGTGGTGCGGTTGCGGCAGTCGAGCTGTTTTCCGCCAGCGAAACTCAGGTATCGCGGGTCGCCGGGATGGTTGCCCGGGCAGAGTTGGCCCGCCAGGGCCTCAGCTGAGCGGTCGGCCCCCAACGCGGGCAGAATGGGGTTGGAGACGGAAGTGGGATCCAGCCCGTTCACCTGCCGAGTGCCCTGGTAGGAGCCGAACAGGAACAGCTTGTTCGTTTTGAGCGGCCCTCCCAGGGTGGCTCCGAACTGGTTCTGCTTCAGATTCGGTTTTGGCTGTCCCGTCGAGTTGCGGAAAAAAGCATTCGCATTAAGAATGTCGTTGCGCAGAAACTCCCACCCGTCGCCGTGTACCTCATTTTCGCCGCGCTTGGTGACCAGGTTGGTATTCGGCACCATGGCTCCAAATCCGGCATCGTACTGCGAGGTCTGAATTTTGAATTCGGAAATCGTATCGGGGTTGGGCACGGTGCTGGGAGCATAGGCGCCGTCGATGGTGTAGGCCCCGGCGGTGGTATTGCCGTTCACGTTCACGCTCTGGGTGCCCCGTCCGAGGGTTCCGGCGTTATTCACGTCGGCCGCCGACCCCGAGGACATGGAAAGCACCTGGGTGAAATTGCGCGTATTCAGCGGCACCGCCGTGATAGTTTTCTGATCCACCAGGGTTCCGCTGGAGGGCGCCGCCGCACTGATCCGGCACTGGCACGCGGTAAGCTCCGCCGGCTTGCCGGGCTCGAGAACGGCATCGAGCACGGGTACCTCCGACACGTCCACCGAGACCTCGGGCAGGCGCGACGTCTTGAATCCCCTCGCGGAAAACGTCACTTCGTAGGTGCCCGGATCAAGCAGCGAGAACCTGTAGACGCCGTTTCGATCGCTGGCGGCAGATCGGGTCTGCTCCGTGGCGCGTTGGAGCAGCCTGACGGTTACGCTCGGCAGAACCCGGCCCGCGGCGTCTTTGACCGTGCCTTCCAGCGCGCCGGTGGTAGCCGACTGACCCGGCAACCTTGGGACGCACGCGAGAGCCAGAATCGCGGGGAGCGTCCAGTCGAGTAGCCGCGGAACCAGTTTCGGTTTCTTCATGTAGATATGTATCGAGTGGGAGCCCCGAATTCAGGGATTCTAGCACGCTGCCGGGCAGAAGCGGCGATCCTATCAGCCTCAGAGCTTTCCGCGGACCGCCTTGGCGAAAGCACTGAAGATGCGGAAGTCGCGTGTGCCGAGCCGGTCCTCGGGGTGCCACTGCGCGGCAACGACGAAGCGCCGCTCCGGATCTTCCACGGCTTCGATGACGCCGTCCTCCGCGCGCGCGGTCACGATCAACCCGTTGCCAAGCCGGTTTACAGCCTGGTGGTGTCGTGAGTTGACGGTGTAGTCCTCCGTCCCGACGAATGCGGCCATCCGGGACCCCCACTCGGGGCGAACCGTGTGCTCTGTTTCCTTGTGCCCCTCCACGTGTTGGTGCAGAGTTCCCCCGCGCGTGACATTCAGTATTTGCAGCCCGCGGCAGATACCCAGGATGGGCAGGTCCTTCCGCTCGGATTCCGCTATCAGTTCGCGATCGAGGTCGTCACGTTCGCGGAAAACATGCTTCGTCAGCGCGTACGGCTCGGCCCCGTAGAGGGACGGGTCGACGTCGCCGCCGCCGGTGAGCACCAACCCTCCCAGGCCCTCCAGCCCCCGCCTCCGCGCCGGCGAGATCGGAACCGCATCCAGTCCAGCGGCGCGCATCGCATCCAGGTACGTGCCCAGTTTGTCCTCCCGCAAGAAGCTCACTGCGACCCTCATTGTCTTCCAGGGTAGTCTATTGCCGGTTGCCTCGAACGCGCATCCTCAAATCAGGCGGACACCTCGAACTGGTACGCGGCGCGCCGGGTTGCGGAGCACTGCCCGGCTTTCAAGGTAGCGCTGGAAAGAGGCATGTGAGTTACCCGGCCGCTGCCGGTATGGCCTGCGGTGCGTCCAGGACTTCCCGTACCTTCACGGCCAGCGCGTTGGGCACGAACGGTTTCGGCAGGAAAGCCCCGTTCGATGCGTCAATGCCGTGCTGCAACATGGCTTCATCCGTATAGCCGGAAATGTACAGCAGCCGCGTGTGCGGGCGCAGTTTCCGGAGCCGTTTCCCTACCTCCGGGCCGCTCATCTCCGGCATCACCACGTCCAGAATCACCAGGTGGATCGGCTGTGGGTGGTCCCTGGCAACGCGCAGTGCGGCATCTCCCCGGCTGGCTTCGAGCACTGCATAGCCTTTGGCGGTGAGAACATCGCTGATCAGCCTGCGGACGCGCGGTTCGTCCTCTACCAGCAAGACCGTTTCGCAACCGCGCGCGCAGCCGGCGTCCGGTTCCTCCGCTTCCGGCTTTTCCCGCTCTGCCACAAACGGCAGGTATATGCGGACCGTGGTTCCGTTTTCCGGTTCGCTCTCCACCGTGATGGTGCCGCCGCTCTGCCTCACGATGCCGTAAGCCGTGGCCAATCCCAGGCCGGTTCCTTTGCCGGGCGCTTTGGTGGTGTAGAAGGGCTCGAACAGATGATCCATCATCAGGGCGTCCATTCCCACCCCCGTGTCGCCGATCGTGAGCACGACGTAGGGCCCCGGTGCGAGCCCCAAGGCGGCTGGAACCTTCGTCTCATCCAGGCATTCGTGACCCGATTCGATGGTCAGTTTGCCGCCCTTCGGCATGGCGTCCCGGGCGTTCACCACCAGATTCATGATCACCTGTTCGAGTTGCGCCGGGTCCGCTTTGACGGCGTCGGCCGCCGCCGCGGGAAGCGTGACCAGTTCAATATCCTCCCCGATGATGCGCCGCAGGATCTTTTCCATGCCCATCACCAGGTCATTCATGCGTACTACGCGCGCGGCCATCGGCTGCCGCCGGCTAAACGCCAGCAGACGGTGCGTCACCGCGCCGCCCCGCAGTGCCGCGCGGCGGATCTCCTCAAGGGCCGTGCGCTGGCTGGAGTCGAGATGATCGCCCGCAAGCAAAAGCTCGCTGTAACCGCTGATAATCGTCAGCAGGTTGTTGAAGTCGTGGGCCACGCCCCCGGCAAGTCTTCCAACCGCCTCCAGTTTCTGGGCGTGCCGCAGTTGCTCTTCAAGGTGCCTGCGGTCGCGCCGGGCGGTTGCCGCACTCAGTTCTCTCCCGATCGCCGCGTTGAGGCGGACCGAATCCTGCCGGGCCACAAAATCGCATGCTCCGGCTTTCAGCGCCGAGTGCATGTGGCGGTCGGAGACCTCGCGCGAGAGCACAATACAGGGGATATCGCGCTCGCGATCGTTCAGAATCCGCAACGCCTCGAGCGCGCCGAAGCGGGGTAGCAAAAATTCGGACAATACCAGATCCCACTTCTCGCGCAGGGTCCTGAGAAACTGCTCGGCGGTTTCCACTCGCGTGTACACCGGTTCGTATCCGCCAAGCCGGAGATCGCGAAGCCATTCCTGGCACTCGGCTTCCGAGTCCTGGACCAGGATGACCCGGATTCCTATGCCTGTGCTCACGCCATTCTCCGCGGGGGGAAACACATATTTAACATTGAGGGGCCGCAGATCAGCTTAAACCCATTTCATAGGACCTGGGTACTCCCTCTCACGGTACGAATGTGCATTTTGAAACAATTGTGTCAGGAGTGCCGGCGCGACCTTTGATAGGCCAGCGTCCCGATGAGGCCGAGTCCGACGCCGGTCAGCGCCAGCAATTCGCGGCGATGCTGGTATACACCGCGCATGGCCCAGAGTTCCTTGCGATATTTCCATACCAGGCGCCGGTGCTTCCAAACCGTTCGAACCGTAGGCATAACCACCTCCCACCCTATCATCTTGCATGCAAGCGTCCGGCACGGGGGACCAGGGTCCGATTGCGCACGCTTCGATCTGGTATCCTGGATTTTCCCCAACTCATGGCACGCATCTACCCGTTTCGAGCTTGGCGCTATTCCCCAGAGGCCGGTCCCCTCGCGGACCTGGTGACACAGCCCTACGACAAGATCAGCCCCGCGATGCGTTCGCGGTACCAGTCGTTGAGCCCTTACAACACCGTGCGTGTCATTCTCGGCGAGCCCGGGCCACAAGACCACGCCGGCGATAACGTATATACCCGGGCGGCGGGCCACCTTGCCGGGTGGATTGCCGCGGGAGTGCTCCAGCGCGACCCTGAACCCGCTCTTTACGCCTATTTTCAGGAGTTTCGCGTGCCCGATACCGGCGAACTGCTCCTGCGAAAGGGATTCATCGGACTTGGCGCGGTGGAAGACTACTCCGCAGGGGTGGTGTTCCGGCACGAGCAAACCCTCTCGGGCCCGAAGAAAGATCGCCTGGAACTGTTGCGCCACACGCATGCCCACTTCGGCCAGCTTTTCATGCTTTACCCGGATCCGGCGGGCGAAATCGATCGCCTGCTCGATGAAGCCGCGGCCGGAGAGCCCGCCGCCGATGTTGCCGACGAGCACGGAACGAGCCACCGGCTCTGGAAAATCTCCGGCTCCGCCCGCGTCGAGTGCATCTGCCGGCTTATGGGAGATAAGAAACTGCTCATTGCCGACGGCCACCACCGCTACGAGACGGCCCTGGCTTTCCGCAACGAGAACAGGTGATCATGAATCTGGGCCAAAGTCATGATGACATTCGTCAACATGCACTCCCCGGGGCTTAAAATCCTGGCTACCCACCGGCTGGTGAACAATATTCCCGGGTTCGATTTCGATGCCTTCGTGCGCAATGCGGGGGAGGAATTCCGGGTCACCCAAATCGAGTCCCCTGAGCGGCTCAGAACCGCCTGGCAGGAAAGGCCGGAGCAGACCATCATTGGCGCCGCGGCGGGCGGGCGCCTGGCGATGCTTGAGCGCCCGGGGGGAGAGCTCGATGTGCAGGCTCTGCACGGCCGCGTGCTGGCCAAGGCCCTCGGAATCGGCGAGGAGGCCGTGCGCGACGAGAAGCACCTGCGCTACATCAGCGGC
>JAMCRM010000030.1 GCA_023380575.1 Acidobacteriota bacterium
ACTTCAAACCGGCTGCGCCCACGAACTGCACATTGTGCATCGGGATATCAGCCCGGACAACATCATTCTCACCGCGGACGGGACGCTGAAGCTTTCCAATTTCGGGATTGCGAAGCCGGAAAACAGCCCGCAGTTGACGCAGGCGGGCGCCATTTTGGGAGACTTCAAATACATCTCTCCCGAGCAGGTGCGGGGCGGGCGCGAGTTGGACGCGCGCAGCGATATCTATTCGCTGGGGGCACTGTTCTATCACATGATCTGCGGCAAGCCGCCGTTCGAGGCGCGCAGCCGGTTTGAAGTGATGGTGGCGCACGTGAACCAGGCGCCTGCTCCGCCAAGTTCCGTAACCAGGAGCATTCCCGGGAATCTGGACGCGGTGATCCTGAAGGCTCTGGCCAAGAATCCCGCCGAGAGGTATCAGACCGCCGGCGAGTTCGCCGCCGCGGTGCGGGAGCTGCCGGCGAGCGAACCCGTGGCGGTCCCTGCCGGCGCCGCTTCGAAACCCGCGCGGCTGCAATGGGTGCTGATGGGAGGTGCGGGCCTGGCCGCGGTGTGCATCGCGCTCTGGCTTGCCGCAAAATGACCTGCGCGCCGGGAACCGCAATCGGGGATTACCGGGTGCTGGAGCCGATCGGCGCGGGAGGCTCGGGCGAGGTCTACAAGGCCGAACACGTACTGACACGGCGCATCGAGGCGCTCAAGCTTCTGACGCAGGCCTCGCACACGGAAGAGGACGAGCAGCGGCGGCTGCGGGAAATCCAATTACAGGCCAGCCTGCGGCATCCCCACATCGCCGCCGTATACCATGCGTTCCGGACACCGTACGGGCCCGCGCTGGTGATGGAATTGGTGGAGGGCGAGCCGCTGGACAAGATGCTCGCGCGCGGTCGCATACCGCCCGGCGCAGGAACCGGGTATATCCTGGAGACCCTGGCCGCCCTGGAGTACGCGCACGAGCACGGCATCATTCACCGGGACGTCAAGCCGGGCAACATCCTGGTGGACCGGGACGGCATGGTGAAACTGACCGACTTCGGTCTGGCGGTGCGCTTGAATGCCCCGCAACTGACACACTCCGGCATATTTGCGGGATCGCCGTATTACATGTCGCCGGAACAGGTAGTGGGGCTTTCTCCGGTGGACGCGCGCAGCGATATCTATTCGGTGGGGGTGGTGCTGTACGAGGTCGCGACCGGCGTGCGGCCGTTCGAGGACGAGAGCGCGTTTCAGATAATGCTGCAACACCGGGATTGCGCTCCCACACCGCCGCGCGAGAAGGCCCCGGAGATCGGCCGCGCGCTGAATGACGTGATCCTGAAGGCGCTGGCCAAGGACCCGGCGCGGCGGTTTCAGTCCGCGGCCGATTTTCGGACAGCCCTGGCACAGGCGACAGCGTCGAAGCCGGGGGCGCGCCGGAAAGGCGGCCGGATAGGCGCGATCGCGGCCACGCTCGTCTGCGCGGTTGGCGGCGCGGCCATGGTAGCCGGGAATTACACCGAATATCCGCCGCCGCCCCCGCCGCCGCACGCGGCGGCGCCGGTACGCCCTGCGCCGTTACCCGAACCCGCGCCCGCGCCCAAACCCGTGCGAAAGCGCATTGCGGTACCGGCACACAAACTACCCGAACACAAACCGGAAACCGCACGTTCCGTCATCCTCCGAGTTGCTGAGCTGGTGGCTGCCGCCGCCCCGGTTGAACCCTACGTGCAGCCGCCGCCCGAAGCGCGGCCGGTCCCGCCCGAACCAGTAGTGGCATCCGATGCCGGCCCGCCGGTGAAGCGCGCAGAGCCGGCGGAATCGGATCTCCCACCCGCTGCGCCCGTCAGCAAACCGGAGAAGAAGCGCCGCCACGTTCTATGGCGCGCGCTGGGCCGCATCGTTCACCCATTGAAGTAAACGGGCGCGCGGTCCCGGCGCTCAAAAGACGTATTTGAGCGCCATTTGCAGCACGCGCGGGGAGCCTGCGCCGGTAATCTTTCCGAAGTTGTTAGCGCTCTGGTTCGCGTTCGGATTGCTGAGATTGACGCGGTTGAACAGGTTGAAGACCTCGCACCGGTATTGCAGGCGGTGGCTTTCGCTCAAGAAGAGATTCTTGATGGCTCCGAAGTCCACGGTCGCATCGCCCGGACCGCGCATGGTGTTTCGGCCCACGCTGCCGAAAGTGCCGGGAGCGTTGGTGGTGAAAGCGCCGGTATTGAAGTACCGGGCCACGAGTTCGCCCCGCGGCCGGCCGGTATCCAGGTACGGCTTGCCGACGAGGTCGGCGCGGTCGTTGTTTACCGCGGAACCCGAGTTGTCCTTTCCGGAGACTACCGTAAACGGCCTGCCGCTCTGCAATGTGATGATGCCGTTGATCTCCCAGCCGCCCAAGACGTGCCGCGCGAGCTTCGGCGCATGCTTCATGCCGGGCAACTCCCAGATGAAGGAAGTCACGAACCGGTGCGTAAGGTCGAAATTCGAGAACCCCTTCCAGCGCTGGAGGCATCGTCCAGCATCTTGCTCCAGGTATAGTTGCCCAGGATGGTAAGCCCACGGGTCATGCGCTTGTTCAAGGTCACCTGCATGGAGTGGTATGTCGAATTGCCCTGCGCCGTCTGGTCAGTAATGGTGCCGTAGTAGGGATACAGGAGCCGCCGCTGGCTGACGTTGCCGGGGCGGCCGTAGATGGCGGGGTTCAGCTCGTTAGTCAGATAGAGGTGGTTGCCCTTGCTGCCCACGTAGGCAATCGTGAATACGTACGCCGAGGCGAACTGCCGCTGCAAATTCAGGTTCCACTGCTGCGCCATCGCGTTGCGGAAATCGGTATTCCACTGCTGCATGGCCATGGGCGTGAGGAACTTGTATTTGGCCTTCTCTTCGGGCGTGCGGGGCGCGTTGAAGGGGAACGGATTGCCAGTCTCCAGGTAAGGGTTGTCGATGCCGCCCGCCGGACGGTCGATGGTCAGCTTGATGGCGAAAGGCTGGTTGTTGGAGATCTGGTTATGCGCCTGCTGCCGGATCTGCGAATAGAAGATGCCATAACCGCCGCGGATGCTGGCTTTGCCGTCGCCGAAGGGATCGATGGCGAAGCCGAAGCGCGGCCCGAACTCACCCAGCCGCCGCCGCACCAGCGAGCGCGGATATCCGGGATCGCCGGCGAAGATGACCCATGGCGGCGCCGCCGGGAACAATTGCGACTGCACGCCGAGGTGCACCTGCGAAAACTTGTCGGTCTCATCGGTGAACGGGAAATACGGATCCCACCGCATCCCGAGGTTCAGGGTGACCCGCGAAGAGACTTTCCAATCGTCCTGGATGAAGGCGGCGATTTCGGTGGTGCGGGGGCGATTGCTGTCTTCGGCAATCTGTTCGATCTGGGTGGGCCGCCCGAGCAGGAAATCGGCTGCCGCATCCCCGGTATAGGTATTGCGGAATCGCATGAATGGATCGCCGCGGAAGAACTCCTGCAGGTTCAAAATGGAGCGGCGGAGATCGCCGCCGATTTTGAAGAAGTGGGCGCCATGGTTCCAGCTCAGCAACTCCGAAAACTGAATGTTCTTCCTGAAATGATTCAGCGGAAAACGCGAGAACGCGTTGAAGTACCCGTCCAGGGTGGAGTGCATGCCCGCCGGCGCGTCGGCTGTGAAGGTACGGGTGAAGTGCGCGCCGAAATCGTTCCAGGTTTTATTACCCGGCACGACGGAAAGCTGGCGCCGGGTAATGTCGTTGTAAGAGAAATTGAAGGTATTCAGAATGGTGGGGCTGAATACGTGGGTGTCGCTCGCCGCGATGCTCCAGTTGCGGTATTCGATAGCCGCGAAGAACCCGGGCAGGTTGCCGGTGACCTCGTT
>JAMCRM010000031.1 GCA_023380575.1 Acidobacteriota bacterium
GTCTGGTTTTGCGCATATTCCATGGAAAAGGCCATTCGTGCTCCATCCAGTGGCCGGTGAACTGAAGGTTGTTGCGGTCGCACCACTGGAACATGGGGCGCATGAAATTCTCTTTCCAGAGATCGTGCAGGGTCTGCCAGTAGTCGAAGCGCACTTTGCGATAGTCGCCGACATCCCAGAACAGGGAGGCGATCTCGCCGGCGAGATCGTACCCATTGCGCTTCTGGAACTCCGCCAGCGTGTTGTAACTGAGTGGAAGAGACATGGCGGCGCTGTCATAGGCGCCCGCGGTGGCTATCAGCGGCTCATCGGCGAAGGCCCACCGCACCGTTTTGCCGAATTCTTCGCCGATGTGCTTTTTGTAAGCCTCGTGAGTGGTTTTCAGGAACAGCGGCGTGGTCCGCGGATTGGTAAGGTCAACATAGGGAAACTCGGCGGTCCAGGGATTGCCGCTGGCGCGGCGGAGGCGGAAAGCCACGACGGAGGAGCCGGTGGGCACGTCTTCGCGCCTCTCCACCCGCTTCGCCGAGACGACCCTGCCGCCGGCATCCTTTTCGACGGCGAAGAACGCCACGGTGACGCCATTCTGCTGGAGCCCGTGCGTCTCCTCCACCTGTACGTATTGCGATGCGGTATCGGGCGCCAGAGATGGGACGTAGCCGCCGGCAAAGCCCGAGGGATAGCTGTTCTCGTCGTAGATATTCACCAGCAGCCCGAGGCGCTTGCCCTCCTCCATGGCGAACTTCCACAATTTGAACCAGTCGGCGCCCAGGTATTCCGTCATCAGTCCGGGACGCGGGTGGATGAACACGCCTCCGATGCCCTGCTGTTTGAACTGCCGGAGTTGCTCTGTGATCCGTGCCGGATCCATGATGTCATTCCAGACCCACAACGGCATGGAGCGGTATTCGGCCGGGGGGTCGGCGAACCCGGCGCGAACCTGCGCGGCGGTTGCGGTTCCCGGTTCCCCCTTCAAGGCGGCGGGATTCAGCAGCGCCTGGCTATCCGGGTCGGCTCCGGCCGCGGCAAAGGCCAGCAACAACAGTAGCGAAGCGGCGGCACACGGCCGCGAAAGTCGCAAATCGATCATGGTCGGCTCCCTATGACTGGTTGCCATAGAATATCAAGAACTGTGTTTAGATGGAATGTGCGCAAAACCAGACGAGAATTCATTCGCACCGCGGGCTTCGCGGCGGCCATACCGCTGGGGACGGGTTTCTGCATATCCGCGGAAAGTCCCGAGTTGGCGAACGAATTCAACACGCCCCCCGACCAGGCCCGGCCCTGGGTTTACTGGTTCTGGAAAAACGGCAACATCCGTAAGGACGGCATTACCGCGGACCTGGAAGCCATGGCGCGGGCCGGAATCGGCGGCTTCATCATGATGGAAGTCGCGCTGACCACGCCCAAAGGCCCGGTGGAATTCTTCAGTCCGGCCTGGCGCGAACTGTTCCGGCATACGCTGGCGGAGGCGGAACGCCTGGGGCTGCAGATCACCGTCAGCGGCGCGCCGGGGTGGACAGGTAGCGGCGGTCCGTGGGTGAAGCCGGAACGCTCCATGCAAAAGATCACATCGAGCGAAGTCCAGGTAACGGGGCCGCGCCATTTCGAAGAAACGCTGCCGGAGCCAGAGACGGTGCGTGGCTTCTATGCCGATGTTACGGTACTGGCGTTTCCCACCCCGCAGCGCCCGGCACGGGTGGCCGATATTCGGGAGAAGGCGCTCTACCACCGGGGCGCCTACTCGTCGGAGCCGAAGGTACGGCCCGCCTTCGCACCGGTGGCCGCCTACGAGCCTCTGTCGCGCGATCAGGTAATTCCGAAAGAGCGCATGGTGGATCTCACGGGCAAAATGGATCCCTCCGGGCGCCTCACGTGGGACGTGCCCGAAGGCAACTGGACGATTGCCAGGTACGGACATACCAGCACGGGGCAGACCAACCGGCCATCGCCGATGGAAGGCCTGGAGTGCGACAAACTCGATAAGGGCGCGCTCGACGAACACTTCCGCCAGTTCACGGCAAAACTGGTGGAGGACGCGGGGCCGCTCACGGGCAAGACTTTCGTAGCCACGCACCTGGACAGTTGGGAGATGGGCGCCCAAAACTGGTCGGCTGATTTCCGCAAGGAGTTCCAGAAGCGGCGCGGCTACGATCCCCTGCCCTGGCTGCCGGCCATGAAGGGCTGGGTGATCGAGAGCAACGAAATGACGGAGCGGTTCCTTTGGGACCTCCGCCAAACCGTCTCCGAAACCATTGCCGAGAACCACGGCCAGCACCTGCGGGAACTCGCCAAGGCGGCGGGACTGTGGCTGTCCATCGAACCCTACGACATGAACCCGAGCGCCGACATGGCATTGGGGGCGGCGGCGGACGTGCCCATGTGCGAGTTCTGGAGCGGGTTGTTCGATACGCGTTTTAGCGTGGAAGAGGCCACCTCCCTGGCGCATATCTACGGGCGGCGCCTGGTGGCGTCTGAAGCTTTCACCTCCGGCCATCAAGATCTCTGGAAACTGCATCCCGCTCTCATCAAACGCTACGGTGATTGGGCTTTCAGCAAGGGCGTGAACCGGTTCGTGATCCACCGCTACGTGCATCAGCCGTTCCCGCAGATTCGCCCGGGGTTGAGCCTGGCCATTCACGGCTTGCACTGCGACCGTACGGAGACCTGGTGGGAGATCTCGAAACCCTGGCACACCTATCTGGCCCGCTGTCAGCACCTGCTGCGGCAGGGCCGGTTCATCGCGGACATTCTTTACCTCAGCCCCGAAGGCGCGCCGAACATCTTTCAACCGCCGCGGCCCGCGCCGGCAGGATACAAGTTCGACGCCTGCGCGCCGGATGCGCTATTGAAACTCGCCAGCGTAAGGGACGGGAAAATCGTATTCCCCGCCGGCGCCGAGTATCGGGTGCTGGTGTTGCCGCAGTGGTCCACCATGACGCCCGAACTACTCGGCAAAGTCCGGCAACTGGCGGATAGTGGTGCGACAGTGATTGGCGAACCGCCGGTAAAGGCCCCCGGCTTGAGCGGATATCCGAATTGCGACAGCGAAGTGACGCGGCTCGCCGGGAGCCTGAAACCGAAACTGGTGTCAGGTCCGGAATACACGCCCGTGGCGCAGGACGGCAAGAGCGGCCCGGCGATTCTCGAGGCGAAGCGGATTGGGCCCGAGAAACGCTTCCATCGAAACTTCACCGTGGCCGCAACGCCTGCAACCGCCGAACTGAGCTTGAGCGCAGACGCGCCCATCGACGTGCGCATCAACGGGGCGCTGCTTCAGCCCAAGCGGCTCGACATGATTCTGGACCGGACGATGGGTCGCGAAGGTTACCGTCAACTGCTTGTATTCGACTTGAGACGCATCCTCAAGCAGGGCGGGAACGAAATCGAATTGCTGGCCGAACAGCCCACGGAATTGGCCGGAGTTCTGCGGATGAAGGGCCGCGGCGGGCAGGAAACCCTGATCTACACGGACCGGGAATGGGCCGCCGCGGAGATCGGGCCGTTGGGCATTCCGCCATTCCTCTCTCCGGTGCAGAAGGACATCTACGCGCCATCGGGCGCCGTGGAAGCCCTGCTTCGAAAGACCGGACTGGCGCCCGATTTCGAGGCTGACAGGCCCCTTCGATTCGCGCACCGGGTCACCGGGGACAGCGATTATTACTTTGTCAGCAACGGCGAACGGCGCACTCTGAACGCCACCTGCACATTCCGCGTTTCCGGGAAAGCGCCGGAGTTGTGGCATCCGGAAACCGGGCGGATACGCGAACTGCCGGAATATCGCGTGGCCGGCGGACGCACTATCGTGCCGCTGCGCTTCGAGGCGGAGGAAAGCTACTTCGTGGTGTTCCGCAAGCCGGCCGCGCGCGCTGCGAGCGGGAAGAACTTCCCCGCGTTGACAACAGTGGCGGAGATAGGCTCCGCCTGGGACGTGGAATTTGATCCGAAGTGGGGCGGCCCCGCCTCGGCGGTCCGTTTCGAAAAACTGCAGGACTGGACGGCGCGGCCCGAAGAGGGCATCAAGTACTACAGCGGAACCGCCATATACAGAACTGCGTTCACCGCCCCGCCTGCGGCCCGCGGCCGCATGATTCTGGAACTGGGCGCGGTGCGGGAGTTCGCGGAAGTCCGGCTCAACGGCATCGATTTAGGGGTGCAATGGAAGCGCCCCTTCCGGTTCGATATTTCCAGCGCCTTGAAGCCTGGCGAGAACAAACTGGAGGTGCGGGTGACGAATCTCTGGCCGAATCGTATGATCGGAGATGAACACCTGCCCGAGGACGCCGAGTGGAAAAAGGGGCGGCTGGTGCGCTGGCCGGATTGGGTCCTGGAAGGGAAATCGAGCCCTACCGGCCGTTACACTTTCACGCACATCCGACCCTATAAGAAAGATTCGCCGCTGCTGGTGTCGGGGTTGTTGGGGCCGGTCCGGCTGCGACTGGAGCGGTGAGCAGGCCTCCCCGAGGCCGCCGCAGGCCACGGGCCTGCCCCACGAAGGGTCAAAGTTTCGCGTAAACCTGGCGCGCCCTCTTGAACATGTCCAGCATGGCCTGACGATCGGCTTCGCTGCGGAAGCCACCGGTAAGGCCCTCATAGTATTTGATTTGCTGGTCCATCAGGTCCACGAAGTACCTGGCATCCTCCGGCACGATTCCCCGGTCGCTGCCGGCTTGCACATATACCGGGCTGGTTTGGGCAAAGCGCACGGTCACCGTCGGCTTCTCGAAGGCGCGCGCGGCGAGCCAACCGGTGCCGCCGGCTTCCTGCTCAACATCCAGCGTCAGGCTGCCCGTCTTTCCGGACGCCGTCACCGTCTTGACTACCTTTCCTTTCCAGACCACCTCCAGGTGGTCCAGATCGCCCGCCGAGGTTGCCTGTGCGTGGATCTTCAACTTCTTTCCCGGCTTCCCTGGGATGGCGACGGTGTCTCCGGGCTCGTGCCCGTCCACGGTCAGGAAGAGCATAGGGCCGTTAGTGGCAAAGCTCCGCCCAGCCTTCAGGGCGCGAAACCACGCCTCGTAACCGAAGGCCCCGGCCATGTGCACGTAAACCCGGCTATAGCCGAGCGGGATCGGCTTCACGCCCGAAGCCGTCCCCGCCGAGACGGGCAGCTTGAAGCCGCAGTTCAGAAGTCTGTAGTACAGCTCCATGGTTTTCAGGGCTTCTTCGCCCGGCTTCACCGGCGGAATGACCTCGACTCCGTAGGGGCTGAAGCTGTTGTACACGAGGCCGGCAAAATCCACTTGCCCGAGCGCCACCAGCGCGGCGCTGTCCCGCCATATGATCTTTTCCGCATCCACGTAGCCGCCCTGTTCGTGGGCCGCCTGGGTGAACTTCGAGGTAGGCGGAGAGAGGCTGTAGCCATGGAACTTCACCGGAGATTTCAGACCGACCAGATCGACGGCGCCCGGCCCGGGGCGCTCGATTTCCGTGTCAAAGATCGAATAGACGTGGGTAGCGTCCGCCATGCGGATCGCACCTCCCGGGGGCGTTCCCGGCGGCATAATCGAGATTGTCCGGTAATCCCAGACCCAATTTGTCAGTGTCGGGGACAGGTTCAAGTCTTCGGAGAGCAAAATCTGCGCCATCTCCTGCCAGTTCCGGTGATTGTGCAAATCGCCCGAATACCATCCGCGCGCGTTCATGTTCACCCAGCGGTTCAGGACGATTTTCTCGTCCAGAATCTCCCCGGAACGGATTTCGATCCGCCGGTCTTCCGGGCGATACTCCATTCCCCGCTCCACGCGCAAGGTGTAGTCGCCGGTGGGCAGTTCGACCTGGAACTTCCCAGGGCTGATGAAATGCCGTTCGGGCGGCTTCACATAGGTCAACGCCCCCGACGGAGTCCAGATCTCCCCGTCCGCGCTGGTGAGATAGCAGCGCGCCGGCACTTCGCGGCCTGTCTGCCCGTCAATGATTACCGTCCGCAGGTGTCCCCAGATCTGGTTCCGCGGAAAACGCATGGCCTGCTGGGCCAGGGACGCCGACAACGAAACAACTACAAGGGAAAAAGCCGCTACCAAAATTTTTCGCATGGCTCTACATATCATACGACTCCGTGTGCGAGGTTCCCGCATCTGGGAAAATGGGGATTGATGCCTTCCGTTTTTACCCGTTACTTGAGGGCCGTAGTCCCGCTGTTCATCCCATTTCTTCTTTGCGCGAACGCCCAGTCTCCCTCTGAAGAAAAGAGCGTACTGCAATACCTTGACCAGACCATCGCCTGGTATCGCGACGTTGCCGCCGTGACAGGCAGCAACGCCACACAGAAGGACGCGCTGTTCGCCGATAACCTCCGGCAGAGCTCGCTCGAGGCGCTTCGTTCCGCGTTTCAGTTCGCACGCGCGGATGCGGCCCTTCCCTCCGCCAAGGCCCAACCCGGCGCCGCACCCGACGATTCGCGAAGCCGCAATCTCGTGCAGGCCCAGAGCCTTGCGGACCAGCGCATTGTGCAGGTGGAGGGACGTATCGGCGAACTCGACCGCAAACTGCGAAGCGCGCCACCGCGGCTCCGGCCGTTGCTTCAGGCAGAGCGAGAAAAACTGGCAGGCGATCTCAACCTGGCCAAGGCGCGGCGGGGCGCCCTCCACAACCTGATTGGTCTTCTTAACGGCTCCGGCGCCGGGTTGCCGGGCGATATCGACGATCTCGAGCGCTCCGTCCCGGAACTGCAGAAGGCGCAAAACACCACTGCCGCGCCGGCGGGCTCCACTGCCACCACCTCGCAGGAGTTTCACGCCGATTCGGCGGGCATCGTCGGCCTCACCACGGAACTCTTCGGCATCTCCCGGAGAGGCCGGAATCTCGACCGCATTCTGCGCTCCACGGCGAAGTTGCGCAAGGCCAACGAAGGGCTGCGCGCGCCGCTGCGGAGCGCCCTTCGGGAGGTCATCCAACGCGGCGACGCCATTGCGCTATTGCCGGAGACCGCCAGCCCCGCGGAATTCACCGCCGCGCGGAAGGAATTGGACGGCCTGCTGGCGCGATTCAAACTGCTGTCGGCCACGGTGGGACCATTGG
>JAMCRM010000032.1 GCA_023380575.1 Acidobacteriota bacterium
GCGCCTTCCGCGTGCGCGGCCACGGCATGCTGCCAATCTCCTTCAGTTGGGGAACCGCGGAATCTGAAAAAGCCTAGTAATGTATGCGGCCTGCGTGCCCTTTCCGCAACCTGGCGCGCCAAACAGCAGAACAATCATAGGACCTCAGCCTCTTTTTGAAATAAGATTCATGGTAGCAGATCCCGGCGCTGCCGGCCGCTCCATTCCGTGGGGTGGAGCCTGCCATCCCGTGAAAGCCACAAACGTTGTCCGCGCCATACCACCGTATGGCCGAAAAGGCCGCCGGCCCAAACCGCGAAGCCCCACAGATCGCGCAACGGGATGAGATACCACTGCCGCAGCACGCCGCGATCGCCCAAAACGAAGCCGCCGGCGGCCACCGCCCCCAGGATCCGGATGCCCAGGCATGCCGCGCCGATCTGCCAGGCGCCCGTGACGGCGGCCAGCAGGCTCCAGATGGTGACGTGCATGATGACGGAGCCGGCGTACCCGCCGGGCCTCGAAACCCGGATGGTGCGCGACCAGCGCAACTGGTGGCGCCAGGTGTCCACCCAGCTTTCCCCACCCAGGTCGGTTTCCACCACGGTACGGGCGATGGCGATGCGGTAGCCCGAGCGTGCCACCCGCTGCCCCAACTGGTAGTCATCCGCCAGGAAACTCTCGATAGCGCCGAACCCGCCGATGTTTTCCAGCACGGCCCTGGTGAGGGCCATGGTGGACCCCAGGGCGAAATCGGCCGCGCCCAGCAGGCGTGCCACCATCACCCCGGGCATGAACTCGGTGGCGATGCCGAGGGCTTCGCAACGGGAGGCTCGGGATTCCGAAGTAGCGCGATAGAGAGCCGTCACCAGACCCACCTTGGGTTGCTCCAAGGCGGCCACTACCCGCCGCAGGTAGGTGGGCTCCACCTGGATGTCGCTGTCATTAACCAGCAGCACCGGGTAGCGCGCCTGCCCCGCCAGGTCGGCCAGCAGCCCGACTTTTCCATTGGCGGCCTTGCGCGGCGAAACCATCACCCGAATGTTGAGGCGCGGGTATTCGGCGATCAGGCGGTGAATATCGTCGAGCGCCGGGTCCTGAGGATCGTTCAGGGCAAAGAGAATTTCGAATTCGGGATAGTCCTGTTCGGCGTGGCTGCGGATCGCCTCGTAGAAGCGCGGGTCGCGGCCGTGCACGGGCTTGAGGATCGAGACGGGGGGCAGATAGTGCAGCACGGGCGCCGGCCCGCGATTCCAAAGGGCCGTGGCCAGGAGCACCAGAAGGTAATAGACCGCCCCCGCCAGCGCCAGGGCGGCGAACCCGATCACAGCGAGAGCAACGCCACGCCGCAGGCCACCAGGGATGCGCCTGCCCAGCGCCCCCAGCTAATTTGCTCTTTTAGCAAGAACTTGGCTAGCGCCGTCTCCAGAACGTAGGTGACCGCTGTGGCGGGCACCGCGAAACTCAACTCGGAAACCGAGAGCAACGACATGAATGCGAAGAAGGAGACCGCCATGGCGGCCACGGAAGCCACAATATACCTGTTGCGGGCCAGCATGGCGAACATGCGTCCGAGCGCGCCGGGGCGAAAATCATGCACCTCGCCGTGATGGCGCATGCCGATGGCCTGCAACACCTCTCCCGCCGTGGTCGCCGCCACGATCACCGCCACCAGCAGCCATTTCATCTTCCGGCCCCCGCCGCGCGTGTTCTTACAGATGTCCGGCCCACCAGCGCCACCCCCGTGACGATGAAAAGAATACCGGCCCATCGTGCCAGGCTGATCTGCTCGTTAAGGAAGTACCTTCCCACGAGTGCCACCAGTACGTAGCCGACCGACGTAACCGGCAGGACGTAGCTCAGGTCCGCCCAACTCAGCAGGGTCATGTGGGAGAGCAGCCAGAGGATCAGCAGCGCCACCCCCACGGCCACCCAGGGATTCAGCAGGGCCTCGATGTATGCAAGAGGAGACCAGGACACCAGGCGGCCCACGCGGCGCAGGCCCAGGGTGAGCGAAAAATTCCCCAGCACGTTGCTGAGCACCACCAGGATGGTGAAAATACGTGTTTTGACTAGCAATCGCCGTGCGGATTGGGCGTGCATGCCGTTCCTCAGTCGCCGGAGGGCGCCGTGGCGGGAGCCGTTCCCGCCCGCTGATCGGCCACGAAACGCTTGCGCTTGGAGCGTAAGGCCAGGTATTCGCGGGCCTCCTTGGTCAACCGTCTCCTCTCTTCCGAATTGAAGAGCGCCTTGCGCACCACCCGCCAGACCACCCGCGGGCGGAAGTAGTATTCCCCGTAGAAGCGTTCCACCCATTCCACCAACTCGCCACGGTCCAACCCCGGGTAGATGATATTGGGGAGCTGGTGCCCGGTTTCGTCGGTCATGGAATCGACGGTGATCAGGTCGTTGCGCCGGGCGTATTCGTAGAACTCCGTCCCGGGATAGGGATGCGCAATCGAAACCTGAATGGTTTCGGTATCCAGGCGCTTGGCAAAGTCGACGGTGCGCCGGATCGTGTCGCGAGTTTCGCCAGGCAGCCCGATGATGAAATCGCCGTGCACCACCAGCCCGAGCTTTTTGCAGTTGGCGGTAAAGCGCTCCGCCATCTCGATAGTGGCGCCCTTCTTGATGTTCTTCAGAATCTGCGGGTCGCCCGACTCGTAACCTACGATCAGCAGTCGGCAGCCTGCCTCCTTCATGGCTTTCAGGGTTTCGTAGTCGGTGGTCACGCGCGAGGTGCAGGACCAGGTGAAGCCCACAGGTTTCAGGTGCCGGCACAGTTCGATGGTACGGTCCCGGCGATAGTTGAAGGTATCGTCGTCGAAGAAGATTTCCTTGACTTGGGGAAAGGCTTCGCGCGCGAAGCGAATCTCGTTGGCTATGTCGGCGGCCGAGCGCAGGCGCCAGCGGTGGCCGGAGTGCGTCTGTGGCCACAGGCAGAAAGTGCACATGGCCGGACACCCGCGCGAGGTGTACAAGGCCAGGAACGGGTTCTGAAGGAAGGGGACGTTGTAGCGCGTCACATCCAGGTCCCGCTGGTAGACTTTGGTGACCCAGGGCAGGGCATCCAAATCTTCGATGGCGGTTGCGTCCGGATTGTGGCAGACTTCGCCGTTTTTGCGGTAGCTGACGCCCGGAATCTCCGCCA
>JAMCRM010000033.1 GCA_023380575.1 Acidobacteriota bacterium
CCGATCTATGCGCTGGACTGCGCCCGGCGCGTACCGCTCGACGAGATATTTATCATTCCCGTGCGGCTGGACGAATGCCCGGTGCCCGCGCGCATTCGCAAGGAGTTGCAGTATATCGACCTTTTCCCGGACTGGAGCCGGGGTGTGCGGCGGATCGCCGCCATGCTGAACAGAAAGGCGCGCAAGACGGCGCGGACAAAGGAGCACGCGCAACCGGAATCGTCAGGCGGCGACATTCAGAATCGTAGTAAGTGCCTTTTCTCAAATACTCCAGGGTGCGCGCATCGGCCGCGAGAGCATGCGGTTCGCTTCGTCGTCGCCGATGAATCGTTCGGCCCTTGAGTCCCATCGCAGGGTGCGGCGCAGGCGCAAGGCGACGCCGGTGCAATGAAAGATGGTGTGGGCGCGGTGCGCCATCTCGGGATTGGAAACGGTGAGCTTCCGAGACCGCACGCAGTCAAGAAAATTCCGGATGTGAGGCTTCATCACTTTCCAATCGCTGCGTGGAACGGCCAGTTGCTTCTGGAGCGATGGAGGATCGGCGGTGACCTCGCCGAAATCGGAGAGGCGGATCCAGCCTTCGTCGCCGTCGAAGCGCACACCCTTGTCGCCCGGATCCATGATCAGGCGCACGCCGTCGGCATAGCGGGCAATCGTGTTGAAGTAGTAAGGGGTGTTGTTGAACCCGCCCTCCTTGAGGAAAATGCCTTCGCCCGCGAACTCCATCGGCCCCGATAACGGGTCGCCATGTGCCCATTGTGCCGTCTCGCAATAGTGCGCGCCCATGTCGGCGATGGCGCCCGCGCCCGTGGCCCAGTTCACGCGCCACATCTTGACGCGGACCCTGGAGTATGGCGCCGAGGGCGCCTGCCCCAGCCAGCGGTCCCAGTCGAAGACATTCGGATCGGGGGCCGGCTCCGCGATGGGCTTCCCGTTCGCCCGCCACCCGGCGCCCGTGCCGCAGGAGAGCGTCATGGTATGCAACTTGCCGATCTTGCCGCCGCGGACCGCGTCCACCACGATCTGGTAATGATACGGCGACCGCCGTTGCGTACCCGCCTGCCATACGGTGCCGAGCCGCTTCGTTGTTTCCACCAGCGCCCGTCCCTCGGCAACGGTGAGGCTGATGGGCTTTTCCGAATAGATCGCCTTGCCGGCGCGAGCGGCCAGCACACCCAACACTGCGTGCCAGCGGTCGCCGGTGGCGATCAGCACGGCGTCGATGTCCTTGCGCTCGAGCACCTCTTCGTGAAAGCGGTGCGAAGTGCAGTCCCGGTTGCCGTAGTGGGTATCGATGATCTGCTTGCCCTGCTCGCGGCGTTCGGCGAAGCAGTCGCAAGCCGCCACGAACCGCACGTCCGGCTCCAGGAGGAAATTCTGGAGCACATACTGGCCCCTGGGGCCGAGGCCGATCACTCCCATGGTGAGGCGGTCGGATGGCGGCGTGGCGCCATTCAAGCCCAGCGCCGCACCAGGCACAATGGCCGGCGCGGCTCCTAGAAAGGCGCGGCGCGTGGTCCGGCCCGCGCCCTTCATTTGCGCTTCCCCCGCCCAGCGCCGGATTGCATGCGTTCCTTTGTGGTCGCAGGCGAGCTTTCGCGCACCCGCACGTACTCCTCGTCGTGCGCCTTCCACATGGCTGCCAGTTGCCCGACTCGCTCGGGTTGCGATGAAGCCAGATCGTGCTGCTCGCAACGATCTTTTCCCATGTCGTACAATTCCCACGGTCCGGTATCGCCGGTAGCGATCAACTTCCAGTCACCCACGCGGATTGCCCGGTTGTGGTTGTGATTGAAATAAAGATAATCGCGCGGAGCGCCTCCGTCCTTGTGGAACGCCGGCGCCAGACTCCTGCCGGGCAGCGGGGGGCCGCCCTGTCTCTCGATCTTGCCTCCGGCGATATCGACGAGCGTCGGCAGAACATCCACGAAATGGCATGGGTCGTGACGTAATTTGTTCTGATCCTTAATCCCATCCGGCCAATGCACGATCAGCGGTGACGCGATGCCGCCCTCGTTCACCCAGGATTTGTGCAGGCGAAATGGGGTATTTGAACAGCTTGACCATCCCGGCCCCAGTCCGAGAAAGGTGCGCGCGGAACCAAGTGGCGCCGTGGAGTCGTGGCCATCCCCTCGAATCAGTTGTTCGGAACTCGCGCCATTGTCGGACAGGAACAGGATCACCGTGTTGCGCCCGGCGTCCATCGCTCGCAGTTGTGCGACAACCTTGCCGATTTCCAGGTCCATGCGCGAGATCATGGCGGCGTGAATCGCCATTTTGGTTCGCTGGAACTTCTTCTGTTCCGGTGTCAAGGTGGACCACGGCACGGCGCGCGAAACTTCGCCCGGGCCGATCTTCTTGAACAGTTCTTCGTCCGGTGTGTTCCATCGGGTCCACATGCCGGCTTCGAGGGGTGAGAGCGCGCAGTTCACGATGCCCATGCGGCGCATGCGCTGCCATTTGCGCTCCCGCGCCACGTCCCAGCCTTCGGCGAACCGGTCCTTATACTTCTCGATGTCCTCGGGCAGAGCCTGCAGCGGAAAGTGGGGACTGTGGGGAGCGAGATACAGGAAGAACGGCTCCCTGGCATGGTCGCGGGCGTGCTCTTTGAGAAATCGGATGCCATAATCGGCGATTGCCGTAGTGCTGTAGTAATCCTCGCCGGGCTTGGGGAGGATCTCCCCATCGAGTGCGTGGCGAGTCTGCGTGAAATACCGATTCTCGTCAAGCATCGTATAGGAGTGGTCGAATCCGACGCCGCCTTGCCCTGTGGTGAACTTGATGTGCCACTTGCCGGAATGGTAGGTGCGATAGCCAAGCGGCTTCAGGTCGTCCGGGATGAATTTGACATAGTCCGGGGTGTTGCCGGGGGTCATGCCATCGCTGGCGGCTTGCTGCGCGTAGTAGCCCGTGAGAAGACAGCCTCGGGAAGGCCCGCAGCGGGCGGTCGAATAAGCCTGGGTAAACCGGAGGCCGCCGGCGGCGAGCCGATCCAGATTTGGCGTGTCCACCTCTCCGCCATAACAACCCGCATTCGAATAGCCCATGTCATCCGCAAGAATCACAAGGAAATTGGGCTTTTTTGCCGGCGCGGCCGCGAATGCCGAAGCAGTCGCGGCGCTCCCGGCCAACCGCAGGAAATCTCTTCTATCTACCATTGCAGATCCTCTCTTAAACGCGCTGTTTAAGATGCTAATTCATATCCGGCTGTAAAGTCCACTCGCACGCTAACGTCAACCACTTACCCGCGCCCTGCTTCACGCAGACGCCCCAGACGTTCATCGGCTGCTTCGCCCTCGCCACCCGTTGGACGACCTGCGCCGAGGTGGGCCGCGAGTACACCGGCACCTTATCGGGCGCCATGAACATGACCGGCTCGCTTGGCTCCTTCGCCAGTTCCGTCATATTCCCGTATCTACTCAAGGTCACCGGTACGGTAAACTCGTATTTCTTTCTCGCGGCCGCGATCGATGTGCTGGCCATGGTCTGCTGGTTCGGAATCCAGCCGCAGAAACCGCTGGCCGCGAGCGAAACCAGGCCGGCAAAACTTGCTGGAGCATAACTCATGCGTTCTCTCTTGCTTCTTCTCTTAACGGCGCCGCTGTTCTCGCAAACCACCGTGGTGGGCATTCGCGGCTCTCAATTCACCATCAACGGACATCCCACTTACACCGGCGCGAGCGGGTTCCCGGGCGCGGACACTAATCTGACGGGAACCTTGTTGAACGTGCGCGCGGTGCAAGCGCTTTTCGATGATGCCAACTACCCCGGCAGCGGATCGCGCGCCCATCCGTATTCCTCCAACACCATGGGGGCGGTCGCCTTCGATTATCCGGACGGCAAATGGGACCCGGAACGCAACACGCGCGAATTCATCGACGCACTGCCTTCCTGGCGGCGCTGCGGTCTGCTGGCGTTCACAGTCAACCTGCAGGGCGGCGGTCCGACGGACGGCAACTACGGGGAGAGAGGGCCGGCACAGCCCCATGACAACAGCGGCTTCGATCCGGAAGGCAACCTGAAGCCCGCGTATGCCAAGCGCCTGGAAAAGGTGATTGCCGCGGCGGACCGCCTCGGCATGGTGGCGATCGTCGGTTTCTTTTACCAGGGGGAAGACGAACGGGTGAAAATCACGCCTGATGAACGCTACGTGCGCGCCGCTCTCACCAACGGAATCGAGTTCCTGAAGTCGCTGCCGCACCGCAACATCCTGGTTGAGATCAACAATGAGACCAGCGTCCGTGGTTACAGCCATCCGATGCTCCAGCCGGACGGCGCAGTGGAAGCGGTGCGGCTCGCCAGGAAGGTTGCGGCGGGACGCCTTCCCGTTTCGATGAGCTGGTCCGGCGGCATTCAACCGAAGGGCAGCCGCGGCGACCAGGCCATCCGCGCGGTGGACTACGTCATGTTCCACACTAATGGCAAGACGCCGGAGGAGGTGCATGAGTCCATTAATGCCATGCGCCGCTGGGCGGGTTATGACCGCCCGCTCCTCATCAACGAGGACGGCGTGAGCACGTTCAACCTGCACGCGGCCGTGGAAGAGCGCACCGGCTGGGGCTACTACGACCAGGGGTGGAACAATTACCTGGACGGTTTCCAGTCGCCGCCGACGAACTGGAAGATCAGCACGCCGGTGAAGTGGCTCTTCTTCGAGCAGGTGGCGCGGCTGACCGGGTCGCCGGCGCCGCCGATGCCCGACTACCAGTCGAAGGAGGCGCCCGTCGTCAAGCTACTCGGGCTCTCCGCGGGCCAGGTCTTAAGCGAGCCCGCCTGGATCGAAGCCGTGGTGAAAGACCGGGATTCCCGCTGGCCCATCAAGCGGGTCGAGTTTTTTCTCGACGGCAAGCCGTACAGCTACCGTAAGAATGCGCCGTATATGCTGGGCGGGCAGGAATGGTGGAACCCTTCGGCGCTCGAACCCGGCAAGCACCAGTTGCGCGTGGCCGCCTATGACATGCGCGGTCCTCGCTTCACCGAAACCTGCACCATCCTGGACGTTCCTTTCAGCGTCGAACGAAAACGA
>JAMCRM010000034.1 GCA_023380575.1 Acidobacteriota bacterium
CCGGGCGGTAAAGCCGTCGCCGAGATCGGATTTTCCGGCGATGTACAGGTCCGCGCCGCCCGCTTTGAAGCGCGTTCCGTTGCTCTGTAACAGGCCGCGGTCCTGGACGGCGTAGAGCAGGGCATCGAAATCCGTCCCCGCGCGCGGCTTGCCGCGGACGTCAAGGTTGTGCGCGAAGCCGCGCTGCGTGAAGTCCTGGATCCTGTAAGTGGCGTCGTAGCTGCGGTTGATCGCCCAGTAATATCCCAAGCCGATCATCTTGCCGCGCTCCGAGCTGTTTCCGATGTTGGGCAGCAGAAAGCCGCTGCGCCGGGGCACTTTCTCCAGCGATTTATAAAAAAACGGGGTATAAAATAACGGGAATTTCCGGATCAGGAAGGTGGCATTATGGGCCACCGCCTTTTCGTTCGGCACGATTTCGAAGCGCGGACCCCGCAGCCGCCACCATGGCCTGGGCATTTTACAGTTGGTGATGAAGCCGTCGTGCAGGATGTAGCGCTCGCGCAGCCGTTCCGCCCACTTACCCTGAAAGTAGAAAGGATTGTTGCTGACCAGCACACCGGGACGGGCATCAATGCGCGCCTGCCCGTAACCACGCACGTTGTAAAACTTTCCTTTCTCTTCGTCGGTTTGGTACTCCACCTTGTCCGCCCAGACCTGCTCGTTGCTTTCGAAATTGTGGTAGTAGACGTTGCCGCGGGCCTCCACGTAGCCGGTGTCGTCGTTGTAGTCGATCTCATCGGCGCGGAAGAGCATGTCCGTGCCTTCGATCTCGGCTTTGCCGCGCAGGTGCCGCCAGGGACCCTCCAGGGACTGTTTCACGGCGCTGATATTCCACTCGTTGGGAGGCGGAGCGTTGGGACGCGGCACCTTGGCGGGCGTCTCCGGCCGGCTGACCGGGGCCGGTAGCGGAGGGCCGCCGGGCATTCCCGGCATAATGCCTATTTGAGGTAACGCCGGAACCGCTAAAAGTAGCCCGCACAACAAACTAAGAGATAAACCGCAGCTAATACTCGAAGAAAGTTCGTGACAATTGCGGACAGTTATGATAACTAGGGTGAGAGGCCTGCTGCGCGGGTGTATCAATTTCGAAAAGTATCACACTTGGCCCCTGCGCGGCGGGGGGCATTCGCATGATCACTTGCAGTTACTGTCGGCACTGGAACGCCGAAGACGAGCATCGTTGCGTGCGGTGCGGCCGCCGGCTGGCGGGTTCTTTGGGCGACACCGCATCGGAGGCAAACCCCATCCGCGTGAACGGCGCGCTGGCTACCGCCCCGCAGGTGGCGCGCAGGCCGGCGGACGTCCATCCCGTTTACGACGAAACCGGCCAGCGGCTCCTCTTCAATCCGCCGCAGCCGAAGCCGCATAAAGTCATCCCGTTCGAATCCATCGCCACATCCCGCGGGGAGACGGCGCCGGTGAAAGCCGCGCCACGCACGGCCACGCGCCGCCCGGCCGCTCCCAAGCCGCCCGACACCCAGGCTGCGCTGGATTTCCTGCCCCCGGCTCCGCAAGCCGCGCGCAAGCTGAAGACCACGGTGGAAGCCGTCATCTATTGCGATGCCCCCGTAGCCAGCAAAATGCATCGCGCGGTGGCCGCGGCGATGGACTTCAGCATGGTGTTGATGGGCTATGGGCTGTTCCTGCTGGCTTTCCATTTAGGCGGCGGCGACTTTCTGCTGAACCGGGCAACCATGGGCGTGTTCACCGCGGCCTTCGTGCTGATTGCCTTGTTCTACGGGATGTTGTGGGTGCTGGCGCAGAGCGATTCGCCGGGCAGGCGATGGGCCAGCCTCCGCCTCACGAACTTCGACGGATTCCCGCCGGACGCCACGCAACGCGCCTTACGCTTTGCCGGCACGGTTCTCAGCCTCACTTCCCTGGGCGCCGGAGTGGCGTGGGCGTTGGCCGATGAGGAAAGCCTCACCTGGCATGATCACATGTCCAAAACTTTCCTCACGGTGTGGGAAGCCGATACCAGTTTTTTCCGCCAGCGCTAATCCGACGGGCGGCACGACATCATGACCATCCAGTTCGATGAAACCAATCTGCTGGCCGACATGGTCGGCCAGGCGAGTGGAGTCACCCGCGCCGAAGTGAAGGCGCAAGAGAAGCACGCCCAGGAAGCGTTGGGCGCTTTCCGGAAACAGAGCGAAGCCGGCCTCTACGGCTTTCCCCACCTGCCTTTTCAAACCAAACTGATCCAGGCCGTTCGCAAGTATGCCGCCTCGGTGAGCGGAACCTACGACGCGGTTTGCCTGGTGGGCATCGGGGGCAGCGCCCTGGGCGCCTGGGCGCTCGACTGCGGCCTGCGCGGTCCCCATCCGGTGCAGGGCGCCTTCACCACGGCGCACCCCCGGCTGGTGATCCTGGACAACGTGGACCCCGAGTTCGTGGGCGCGGCGCTGGCTTCCATGAACCCGCGCAAAACCCTGGTGCTGGTGATCGCCAAATCCGGCGGCACGGCCGAGACGGTGGCCACCTTCCTGATCGTACGGGAATGGCTGGAAGCGGCCCTGGGCCGCAAAGCCGCGGGCCGCATCGTGGCAGTGACTTCGGAAGGAAAAGGAGATCTCGCCGCGCTGGCCGCGCAGCAGGGCTACCAGACCTTCCCCATCCCCGCCAATGTGGGCGGGCGCTTCAGCGTGCTTTCGGCCGTGGGGCTGGTGCCCGCCGCGCTGGCCGGCATCGATATCCGCAAGCTCACGCGCGGAGCGGCGGCCATGACCCACACCTGCTGGCAGCCCGGCCTGGAGGAGAATATCGCCCTGCGCGCGGCGCTCTACCACTGGCTGCTGCTAACGCGAAAATCCAAACCCATCCAGGTGGCGTTCCCTTACGCCAACCAGCTCTGGGGAACGGCATTCTGGTTCCGGCAGTTGTGGGCGGAGTCGCTGGGCAAGGCGCGCACGCGCCAGGGAGAAGAAGTCCATGCCGGGCAGACTCCCGTGGCGGCGCTCGGCACCACGGACCAGCATTCGCAGGTGCAACTCTACATCGAGGGGCCCAACGACAAGGTCTTCACCTTCTGGTCGGTGGAGAAGCCGGCGCAACCGGGGCGCATCCCGCGCGGCAAGACCGGTTTGCCCGCGTTCGACGCCCTGGCCGGGCAGAGCCTGGCGCGGCTGATCGATGCCGAACGCCGCTCCACCGCCGCCGCCCTGGTGGAGAACGGCCGTCCCAACTGCGCTTTTACGCTGCAGAAAATGGACGAAGAGCACCTGGGCGCGTTCCTGCAACTGATGGAATTCGAAACCGCTTTCATGGGCGAACTGCTGGACATCAACGCCTTCGACCAGGAAGGCGTAGAACTGGGCAAGAAGCTGACCTTCGGGCTGATGGGGCGCGCCGGCTACGAGCAGTACCGCGACCAGTTCCGGGCCTACGAGGAAAAGCGCCAGGCAGCAGCCAAGGGCTAGTCCGCTCCCTCACGGTACCCGGCTCCGTGAGGGAGTGGTAAATCTACTTCGCTGCGGCTTCTCCGAAAAAAGCCGGGTCCAGGGTCACGGGGACTTCTTTGCGCATCTGTTCCAGGGCCTTTTGGGCCAGCCCGGGCCGCAGC
>JAMCRM010000035.1 GCA_023380575.1 Acidobacteriota bacterium
CACCGTCCTGCGCCGACCCGGCGCAGCGCGGTGCGCCCGCGGCCGAAGGGATCGAACGCGAAACCCAAGCGGGGCGCGAAGCTCACCGGGGCCACGGTGTAGAGAGATTTCGGGAGACCCCTGGTGCCCGCCAGGGCCATTCCGGTGGCGGGGTCCCCCACCCCGGGAGCATAGGTTCCGATGAGCGCCTGCGAGTAGGTTTTCCCGCTGGTGGGATCGAGTGCGACTTTGACATTTCTCTCGTTCAAAGCGGGGCGGAGCAGCACAGGCGCGCGGGCGGGATCCCAGAGGTCCGGCACGAAAGTGGAGGAAGTGCCGGATTTTTCATAGGCCGGAGCGACGCGCGAAATGCGCAGGCCGTAGTCGATCATCAGCCGGCGCGAGATGCGCCAGGCGTCCTGAACGTAAAAATGGACGTCGGTGTAGCGGAACTGCGCCGGAGGACGCGCATTGGCTTCACTGTAGCTCTGGTAAATGCCCATGAGGGCATTGGAGTAGGCGTAGTTGGTATCGAGCGGGTTATTGGTGTCGCGGTTGAAGCTGATCGCGCCGCGAACCAGCGAATTGGCGAACACGTCGTCGCGCAGCCACTCCAGGTACACGCCGGCCTTGAATGTGTGGGTGCCGGCGATTTTACTCAGGTTCTCCACCAGCGAGTAAATGTGTTCCGCACCGTAATAAGGCGGATTGGACATGGACGGGTTGGCGTAATTCGGCACGCTGGTGAAGGTCATGTTGGGCAGAAACCCTTGCGGGTTGAGTTTTGGGTTCCACTGCGGGATGTTAATGCCGGTGCCCTGGCGCGAGACGCGCTCCGGGAACTCCGGCCCGTAGAAATTTTCGAACTGGCTGAAGCCGAAAGTGAATTCGCTGAAGACGGTGGCGCTCAGGGTGGTGGTATTGCGCACGGTGGCGCCGCGGCCGGGTCGGCGCAGGACGGTGGCGGTGAGCGGGAAATTCACGCGGCCGTTCACCCAATTGCCCCACGGCGGATGCGCCTCGCTCTTCGTATTGGTGTAGCGCACGTTCATCTGCATGTTCTGGCGCGGGGCAAAATCGAAGCGCACGATTTCGGAATGTCTTGGGAACGGCCCGCTCTGGGCGGCGATGAAATTCCACTGATAGCGGGACACCGGATTGGGATCGGCGAAGTTGGGAAGGGGGAACAGGTCCAGCACCTTGCGGCCCACCGGATCAAAGCGGCTTTTTGGAATCACGTTGCCGGGAAACGCCGTTCGGTTGTTCAGCGGGTCCCAGACGGTGGTGAGCCTGCCGTTGAGATCGAAAGTCTGGGAGAAATCGCCCTCGCGCTGAAGGGCGCTGGGCACGGTCACCTTGCGCGTGCCATAGTCCTGTAGCTGCCGCTGGAATTCCTGGGAGAAGAAGAAAAACAGACGCGTGCGGTCTGTGTTCCAGACGCGCGGAATATAAACCGGGCCGCCGACAGTATAGCCCGGAATGTTATAGCGGTAGCGGGGCCTGGAGACACGGTTGGCATTGTTGAACCACTCGTTGGCGGAGTAGGATTCGTGGCGGTGATACCAGGATGCCGAACCGTGGAACTGCCGGCCGCCCCCGCGTGTGATGATGTTCACCGAGCCGCCGGCATTGCGCCCGTATTCGGCGGAGTAGTTGGACATCAGGACCTTGACCTCCGAAATCGAATCCATGGAGGGCGCGTTGTGCATTTCCTGGTTGGAGCTGGTGTCGACGTTGGTGACGCCGTCCACCGTGATGTTCTTGGCGGTGGTGCGGCCGCCCAGGATGTAAATACCGCGGGTGCTGGCCTCGGTGGGGGCCTCGCGGCTATCAGCGGTGTCCACCACGCCCGGAAGAAGCCCGACGACGTCCATGAAATCGCGGCCGCGCAGTGCGATAGTTTGCAGGTCTTCGCTCGAGAGGGTCCCCGCGCGGTCGCTGGAGCCGAGCTGCACCGGCGCCGCATCCGCCGTTACCGTCACCGACTCGGCAATCTCGCCCACCTGTAGCCGGATGGCGGGCAGCATGCGCACGAGCGAGGAACTCAGTTCGATATCGGGTTGAATATGCTTCCTGAATCCCGGGACCGTGGCGGTGAGCGCGTACATGCCGGGGGTGAGGTCGGGGAACGAAAAGTAGCCCTCGGCGTTGGTCTTCATGGTGCGCACGAAGCCCTGCTGGCTGGTGAGGGTCACCTCCACGGCTGGGACGCGCGCGCCCGCGCTGTCTTCAATCACGCCCGAGAGCGAAGCGGAAATGTTCTGCGCCGGCAGGAACGCCGGCATCAACATGAGGATCGGCAAGGCAAATCTCATGACGCCTCCTTCCGGGGGGACATTCTCTCAAATCCGCGCGCGGAGCGGAAGGGCGCTGAATTATAGTTGGACCATGCGCGCATGCATGGTGATCGCGGCGCTGTGGATCGGCGGCGCCGCGGCACAGAACTTCACGGATGTAAAGCCCAGCCCCCAACAGGTGGGCTGGCAGGATCTGGAACTGGGCGCCCTGATTCATTTCGGACCGAATACATTCATGGACCGGGAGTGGGGCGACGGCAAGGCCGATCCTTCGGTCTTCAATCCCACGCAGCT
>JAMCRM010000036.1:0-3853 GCA_023380575.1 Acidobacteriota bacterium
CGGAATTCGGGCCGAGGGCGGCAACATCACCGTCCGCAACTGCTACTTTCACGACAACCAGGATGGAATCCTGACGGCCAATCTGAGAAAAGGCTCGGTGCTGATCGAATACTCCGAGTTCGCGCGCAATGGAAGATCCAACGGTTACTCGCACAACATTTACGTCGGCGAGCAGGCGAAATTCACCTTACGATTCTGTTACTCGCACGACTCCAAGGGCGGACAGTTGGTCAAGACACGCGCGGCGGAAAACTATATTCTGTACAACCGTCTTACGGGCGAGTCGGGCCCTTCCAATTACGAGCTCGACATTCCCAACGGAGGGCTCTCTTATGTGATCGGCAATATTATCCAGCAAGGGCCGAACAGCACCAACAGCAACATGCTGGCGTACTTACTGGAAGGGAAACAGTCATTCGGCAAGGATGGGCGCCTGTATGTAATCAACAATACTTTCGTGAACGACATGGGGCGCGGGACGTTCATTAACATCGGCAAAGACGCGGACCGGGCTGTGATTGAGAACAACATTTTCGACGGCGCCGGAGAAGTGTGCACGCAGCCCTCGGCCGGGATGGCGCACAATTTCGTCGGGGATCCGCATTTCGTGGACGCCGCGAAATACGATTACCGCCTGAAAGCCGGGTCGCCGGCCATCGGCGCGGGCATGATACCCGCTTCGGTTGCGAGCCAGTCGCTCATTCCGGAATACGAATACCTGCATCCCTGCCGCGGAGAACAGCGCGCGGCACGCAAGAAGATCGATATCGGCGCCTACGCCTACTCCGGCGTGAAGGGCGTGCCTGCGCGCTGCGTCCAGGTAGAGAAGTAACTACTTACGGGTACACCGGGCTAACCCGCTGCCCATCCTGTAGCGTGCGCTCGGTGGGCAGGACAATGGAGTCCCCTTCGGACAGGCCGCTGGTGATCTGAACCTGCGTGATGCTGGAAGTGCCTGTGGTTACGCTCCGCCATTGCAGTGTTTCGCCGTTCAACGCGAAGACACCCGGGCCGGAGGGGCGGCGCCTCAACGCCTCTTTCGGGATGGCTAAAGCGTTGGGAACCACGCTGGTTCGAATCTCGGCGTTCACATTGGTTCCCGGCACCAGTTCACGGCCGGGATTCCCGATGGTGACCAGAACTTCGCCGACCTGCCGGCTTCCCAGCGCCACCACGGCGGCGGGTTTCCGTTCCACGGTGCCATCCCATTGCTTGTCCGGCAGCGCATCCCACGTGATAATCACGGGTTGACCGACGGCTACGCGGCCGAGTTCCGGCTCATCCACATAGACGCGGACCCGAATCCGGTCAACCCGGCCTACGTTCGCCACCAGGTCGCCGGTGTCGAGATAGCTCCCGGCGCGGGCCGCGAGGTTGTAAACCGTCCCGGCAATCGGGCTGCGGATGACGGTTTCAGCGATGCGGCTTTGCGCCAGCGATACGGCGGCCTCGGCGTCCTTGAGCTTGGCTAAAGCCACTGCCTTGTCGGAGTTGGCGATGAGGGAAGCGCGCTGGCGGCCCAGCGCCTCGATCTGCAGTTCCGCCTCCTTCAGCCTGCCTTGCGCGGCGAGCATTTCCACGCGGGTGGCGGCCTGTTTCTCCACCAGCCGCCGCAGAGATTCGTATTCCCGCGCGGCTGCCTGCTGTTCGAAGCGGGCGCGTGCCAGATTGTTCTCTATTTCCGTGAGTTGGGAGGCTCTTCCGCCCGCTTCGATGGTGGTGAGGCCGGCGCGAGCCTCTTCCACCCGGGCCTGCGCGGAGCTGAGTTCCGCCTGAAGACCGGTGTCGGTCAATTTCGCCAGCACGGCGCCCCGGCCCACAATCTGGCCTTCCTGGACGGGAACCGTGGCTACCAGTCCGGCGTTCTCCGCGCGTACAGCCTGCCACTCGATCGGTTCCACTTTGCCGTTGGTCGGCAGCGTGCTGACCAGGGTTTCCCGCTTCACCTTGGCAAAAGGCACTTCCGGCGCATCGGTATTTCGGCGCCACGCGATCCAACCCAATGCCACAAGCGGGATCAGCAGCAAAAGAAAGAGCTTCTTCAACAATGTCTCCAAAATCCCATGATAACGTGTGACGCGCCGCGAGGCTCAAAGGTTCTTTCCGGGCCGGGGCATTTCGAAGCGGTCGGTGGTTCGGGTATAAGTAGGGCCGCCCATGCGTCCGATGGGCTGCAACCGGTCCGGATCGATCTTGAAGCCGTCGAGGACCGTGTCATCCACGTGAAATCGCAGCACCTCGCCGATAACCAGGCTGCCGCCCAGCGGCTTTGGGCTCACGTTCACTATCTGTAAGAGCTTGCATTCCATGTGGATACGCGATTCCGCGACGCGCGGCGGCTTCACCAGGTCGCTCGGGATGGGGCTAAGGCCCGATGCCTGGAATTCGTCCACCTCCGGCGGGAACTCCGTCGCGCAAATGTTCATTCGGGCGGCGAAATCCTCCGATACTACGTTGACCACGAACTCGCCCGTGGCCTCGATATTGTGCAGCGTGTCCTTGCGGGCGCCGTCGCTGGCGCGCACCATCGGCGAAAAGCAGATCACCGGCGGATTCGCGCTAATGGCGGTGAAAAAGCTGAATGGCGCCAGATTCAGCACGCCTTCCGGGCTGATGCTCGATACGAACGCGATGGGGCGGGGCACAATGCATCCCACCATCAACCGGTACAGGCTTCCAGGCTCGGTGGTTTCCGGATCGAAGGTCAAGTTGCCTTCTCCATCCAACTCATCCAGTATTCTTTCCATTCCACCTGTTCGCCGGCGGGGAGGACGTGGATGGGGTTCAAGCCGTCCAGCATGACGGCGTATTCGTCCGTGCGGGTCTTCTTCGCCTGGTTGGCGAGGGCCTTGGGATGAGGGCCGTGATGGATGCCGCGCGGATGCAGGGTCGCCATGCCGGGCCGGATGTTGTCCTTGCTGAAAAAATCGCCGTCGTGATAAAAGATGAACTCGTTGTAATCGGTGTTGCGGTGAAAGAACGGCACCTTCAGCGCTTGCGCGTCCTGCTCCAGGGGGCGGGGAAGAAAACTACAGACCACGGCGCCGCCGGTGACGAAGGTGGTATGGGCGCCCGGGGGCAGGTGGGCGCGGTGGCTCATGATGGGCCGGATATCGCGCATGTTGATTTTCCACACCGTTAAGTCACCCTTCCAGGCGACCACGTCCATGGGATTGAACGGATACACCACCTTCGAAACCTCCTCCTCCACCTTGATGCGGATCTCCCATTCGCGCTCATCGTCGAGAATGGGCGCCGGCTCCGGTGTGACGATGACCGCCGGGTCGTACAAGGCATGCTGGCCGATCAAGCCTTTGTCCGGCTGCTCGAATTCGGATCTCGACTCGACGATCAGGAAGAAATTGTCCCGGGTTTCCGGGAGGATGCGGTGCGTCACGGCGCGCGGGATGTTCAGGTAATCGCCTTTTTCGAAGCGCAACGGCCCGAAGCATCGCGGAGATGGAATCGTCGAAACCGCGAGGCTGTACCGCGCCGCACAGAATCGAGAACCGGCGGCGCCTCACTTGCGTCAAATTGTTTGATGGTATGCCGCTTCCTCCCTCTATTTGTCTTTGTGTTGAGCGCGGCGGCGCAAGGTACGCGGCTCGACAGGATCGTGGTGGAGTTTCCAAATCCGGTCGTGGTGGACGGTAACACGCTTCCAGCGGGGCGCTACTCCGTGAACGAGGAACGGAAGGGCGGGATTCGCATCACCGGCGAGAACGGCACGAACCTGGATTTCACGGCCCAAACGGTCCCCAGCGTGAACAACACCACCTCTCCGGAAACCGACCTGGTGCTGCGCCAGATCGCCGGCCGGTATTACCTCAACAAGATCTGGATTGAGGGCAAG
>JAMCRM010000036.1:3863-4770 GCA_023380575.1 Acidobacteriota bacterium
GGCAAGGACTACGGCTACGAAATTCCGCTCTCCGAGGAGTTAAGGAAAACGGAGAGGAAGCTTGGACCCCCTGCGCTGGTGCATATTCCGGGCATGTGGGCGCGCTCCGGGGGCAACAGGATGCGGCTCTCCGATCACAATGAGGCGGCCGCGCCGGCTCCGCGACAACTCACCCCGGAAGAACTGCTGCAGCGGCGCGTGAGCGAGCGTCTGCTGGCGCTGCCCGGCTATGGGGTATTCGATCATATGACCTTCGCGATCACCGGGCACACGGTCTTCCTGCTGGGACAGGTCGCGAACCCGGACTTGAAGGCCGAGGCCGAGCGGCAGGTAAGCGGCCTCGAAGGCGTCGGCCAGGTGAACAACCAGATCACTGTTTTGCCGTCATCGCCCGTCGACGAACGCATCCGGCAAGCTGAATACAAGGCCATTTACGAGCAGCCCGTCCTGGCGAAGTACGCTACGCGCGCGGCGCCGCCGATCCATATCATCGTCAACCAGGGGCACGTGGTTCTGGCGGGAACCGTGGCCGATGAGGCGGAGCGGAACCTTGCGGGCGAACAGGCCCGGAGCGTGCCAGGCGTTGTTTCCGTTACGAACGATCTTTCACTGGAGCAACCGGGCGCCTGAATTCCTGGGTGCTTTCGACCCACTGGAAATAGGTTTGAAGCTCCTGCTGCACCGTGTCGGGACTCCAGCGCAACTCCCGGCCCATGAGCGAGGCAACCTCGGGAGCAATCTGGACGCCCTGGTCGCGCGCGAACCCGAGCAGCGTGCGCCGCAACAGAAAATCCGAAACGCGGCGGCACTGTTCCCGGCGGACAGCGTGCAGAACCTGTTCGGCCAGATCCACGTACGGTTCCGGCGCGGGGGCAAGCGGTTCGGCGGCCGTGCGGCACTCCCGGCG
>JAMCRM010000036.1:4793-6558 GCA_023380575.1 Acidobacteriota bacterium
CCAGAACCGAAACCATGCCGTCCGGGCCGTCCACGATGCGGTGCTCGCGCGACACGGAGGACGGCCGCCCTCTCTGTCTCACCAGCGCCCGCACGCCGGCGTTGCTCCAAAAGACCTCCGCGTCACGCACGTCCGGAAAGAAGCCTGCCGCGGAACGCAGCAAGTAATCGGCATCTTCGCTATCGGCGCGCGCGGTACAGGGGTCGCCTTGAAAATCCGTATCAGTGGTGCCGATCCAACTGTAACCGAGCAGTGGGATCACGAAGAACAGGCGGCCGTCCACGCCGGAAAACAGGACATTGGCGCGCTGGTTCACCGGGGAGCAGGCGATGTGGACGCCCTTGGTCGTGCGGATGGCCGGATGCGCCTGCGGCTCGAGTATTCCGGCCACGCGATCGAACCACGGTCCGGACGCGTTCACCACCACGCGGCCCCTCACCTCGGTTTCGCCGCCGTCGAGCACGTCGCGCGCGCGCACACCGGCGATCCGGCCGCCCTCCCGCAGCGCGCCCGTCACTTCCCGGTAGTTCCACGCCGTTGCCCCGTGTTCCCGCGCGTCCAGCACGTTTTCCAAACACAGCCTTTCCGGCGACTCTACCTGGCAATCGTAGAACACCGCCGCGCCCTGCAATCCGCGGGCGCTCAACCGCGGTTCGGCCGCCAGCGTCTCCCGAGCCGTAAGAAAGCGGTGTTTCGGCAGGCTTTTGTCGAAGCTCAGCGCGTCATACAGGACCATGCCCGCGCGCAGTTTCAGGCGGTACCAAAGGCTGCGGCTGTAAAGCGGCAATAGGAATTCCAGCGGCTTGACCAGGTGCGGCGCGATGCGCAGCAGCGTCTCGCGCTCCCGCAGGTCCATGCGCACCAGGCGGAAGTCGAGCATTTCGAGATAACGCAGTCCGCCGTGGATGAGACGCGTGGACCCGGCCGTCGTGCCCCCGCCAAAGTCCGCTCTTTCGAGAAGTGCGACGTGAAGGCCGCGCAGGGCGGCATCGCGCGCAATGCCCGCGCCGATGATGCCGCCGCCCACGATGACCACGTCGAAGATTTCCATCTCAGAGATTGCCTCTCAGGGCCTGCTCGCGCTCGATGGCCTCGAAGAGAGCTTTAAAATTCCCCTTTCCGAAACCGCGGCTTCCTTTACGCTGGATGATTTCGAAAAAGAGCGTGGGACGGTCCTCCACCGGCTTCGTGAAGATTTGCAGCATGTAGCCTTCCTCGTCGCGGTCCACCAGAATTCCGAGGTCCTCCAGCCTGTCAAGCGGTTCGTCGATGGGTCCGGTGCGCCGTATCAGGTCCTGGTAATACGTGCGCGGCACCCGCAGGAACTCCACGCCCTGCGAGCGCAGTTTCCAGACGGTATCGATGATATCGGCGGTGGCCATGGCGATGTGCTGCACGCCCGGACCGTCGTGGAAATCCAGGTACTCCTCGATCTGCGACCTGCGTTTTCCCGCAGCCGGTTCGTTGATGGGAAACTTGACGCGCTCGTTGCCGTTCGCCACCACCTTGGACATCAGCGCCGAATATTCGGTGCTGATATCCTTATCGTCGAAATGCTGGTAGAGACGGAACCCCATTACGTCGCGGTAGAAGTCCACCCAGGTGTTCATCTCGCCCCAGCCGACGTTGCCGACCATGTGATCGATATATTCCAGGCCCACCGGACGCGGCAGGGAAAGATCCGTTTCGTGCTGACCGCTCCGCTTCAACCCGCGCACGAAATCGCCGAACACATCCGGCGGCACGGCGACGGCGTGCGCGATAT
>JAMCRM010000037.1 GCA_023380575.1 Acidobacteriota bacterium
GCGGCCACCTTATCCAGATCCTCCACGCGGCAGAAGCCCGAAACGTTCAGACCCGCCTCCCGCATCCACTCCAACTGTTGCGGATCGGAAGGGGACGGGTTCCAGGCAATGATAGGGAATTCACTGGCCGTGACATGGCGGGGACCGGTAGTCCAGTACCGCTGCGCGGAGGCAATTGAGATGAGCGCGAAGGCGATGGCGAGCTTCTTCATGGGGTACATTCTACTCTATCCAAAAATCACATCTCGCGGACGACTTCGAAGCCCATCAGGCGGCCCATGCGCTCCACCGTCTCGACGTGGTCTCCGTAAAAGATCACGCGGTGGAGCCCCGCCGTGTAGTTGTGCAGCCAGCGTGAAGCGTCGGGGACGCGGGTGCGGATCTGCGTGCGGCAGCCGCGGTCGCTGTCCACCGTGCCGGTTACCTCGGCGGTGGAGATCAGAAAGCGGAAGGGGCCCACGAAACGGCCCACGGTGATGGTCTCCCCTACCGGCATGAGGACCTGCAGCACGGCGCCCTCCTTGGTTTCCAGGTGATTGCGGACGATGTAGGGGTAGGACGGGCCGTCGATGCCTTTCATCTTTGTGGCGGAAACGCAGTGCGCGTGAATCACTTCATTGCGGCTGGTGTCGAACACTGGGTCGGAAACGAATCCGGGCATCCCGGAATAGGAGGTCACCATCAATTGCGTCATGGTGGACGCCAGGTCGCCTTCGCACACGCCGTACAGGCCCGCGTCGTTGAACTTCGACCAGGCGATGCAGGGATAGCCGGGCAGCGTGTTGGCCGCCAGCGAGCCGAAGCAATCGATGGTCAGCGCATTGGCCTGCTCGCGCTCGAGCATGTTGTGGAGCGCCAGGTAGAAGCGCAGGCCGTCGCGGATCTCCTTGGGGGAGGGCTCCACCACGCGCAAGGCGCCCCGCACGAAAGCATCGGCTTCTTTCTGCGCCTGCTTTTCATCTATGGCTTCGAAGGCGTCGCGGAACTCGCCGCCGCTGAAAAATTTGAAGCTGGTGCCGAAGGCGGCGGTGTAGGCCGCCGCGTCGCGCTCGCGGTTCTGCGGCCGGGCATCCCCCACCAGCACTTTGCTCTTACGCATGTGGCGCACGGTGCGGAAGGCGCGCATATAGGGGTCCAGGTCGCCGTAGCTGCTGCTGGCCAGCACGTCGATCTTCCGCTCCTTCTTCTGCAGGGCGCCGATAGCCGACCAGGAGTGCGTGGCGTAGGGACGCGAGAAGAATAGCGCCGGAACCGTGGCGGCTTCCACCAGTTCGTTCAGCCCCGCCATGGGCTGGGTCACCGGGATGATGAGAATGCCGTCGATGTCCCCCATCTTTTCCAGCCAGGGACGCACCTCCGCGCCGGCGCGGATCACTTCTCCACCGCACAGCCGCACGTTGTGCATATTCTTGCGCTGCACCTCGGCGATGCGCGCTTCCACCTCGGCCACTTCCGCGGCCACGTCCAAGGTGGGCTTCGGCCAGTGGACGGTGGGGGCGGCCAGGTAGACGCGCGCCACTTTCGCCGGTTCGTTCCACGGCATGGAGGCGAACTCGCGGGCGGAAGCCCGCCATGCCAGAGGTAATCCGCAAGCCGACAATCCGAACTGCCGGCGCGTGAGCGGAACGGTTGGGTTGGCCATGATTGCTCCTTCTTGTATAGGATCAGTTGAGCCGGCCGGCGGACCACAGGATGGCATTGTGCAGCAGCCTGCGGTAACCCGGATGGCGGAAGGTTTCGGTGTCGTGCCCGAGTTGGATGTATACGGTCCGCGCGTGCGGCCCCAGATACACCACCGGCGCATCGTTTTCCGGGTGATCGGTGGTCATGAGAACCGTGATCTTAGGTGAATGCCACATCCCTCGGTAGGCTTCGTCGCGCACTACGATGGGGCCCACGCCCCGCAGGACGGGGTGCGCGGCCATGCGGTCCACCGGCCGCGCGATCATCTCCACCCCCTCGTGGAAGGTGGCTGCGCCATGTCCCGCCATGGCTTTTACGAAGTATTCCCCGCCGATCACGTCCTCGTACCACCAGGGCCAGGCGGGATAATCGGCAATAGCGTGATGGAGCGAAACCACGCCCTTGCCGCTTTCGACGAAGGCGCGCAGGTTTTGCTTCTCCTTCTCGCCGATCTCATTATGGAGATCATGCAGCACCACCGTGTCCCAGCGGTCTTTCATATCCGGCGTGTAAGCCTCCGCCAGGGTGGTGGCATGCGACCAGCGGATATCGGAATACCCCTCGAACAGGCTGTAGAAAGACGTTGGATAGGGGTGGCCGCCGGTGACTACCAGCACGCGCACGGCGTCCCCGGCGGCCTCCGCCCGCGGTGGTATGCGGGCGGGCAGCGTAACCCGGCCGGTGGCGGCCCATTCCGTGCCGCGCGCCAGCACGGCCAGGAAACCGGGCTGCACCATGGCGGACAGGTCGTGTCCCAGGCTGGTGTGCACCACTCGTCCCGAGCCGAACGGAACCGTCCAGACGATGGGTTCCTCCTTGCCTGTGCCCCCGCGCTTCGGGTCGTCGTAAGCCGTTGCCAGCACGTGCACGTTGGGCTTGAAGTCCATCTTGTGATAGAGCTCGTCGTTGGCCAGAAAGGAGGGGTCGAGGCCGCGGCTGATGGGATGATCCCGGTCCACCCACTTCACCGAAAAGACGTGGCGCACGGCGTGGCCCACGTTTTCGAGCTTCCA
>JAMCRM010000038.1 GCA_023380575.1 Acidobacteriota bacterium
CGCCTTTCAGGACTTCGCCTGGGCCACCTCGCCGGTGCTGTGGTGGCCGCCGAGGTCGGGCGTGCGCACTTTCTCCTCGGCCAGCACCGCGGCTACGGCCGCCTGGACATCCGCGGCGGCCTGTTTCAATTGCAGGTGTTCCAGCAGCATGCCCGCGCTCAGAATGGCGGCCAACGGGTTCACCAGCCCCTTGCCGGCAATATCCGGGGCGGAACCGTGTACCGGCTCAAACATGGACGGGAACCGGCGTTCCGGGTCGAGGTTGGCGCTGGGGGCCAGCCCCATGCTGCCCACGATGATGGCGGAAATGTCGCTCAAGATGTCGCCGAAAAGGTTGGAGGCCACCACCACGTCGAAGCTCTCCGGCCGCCGGATGAAGTTCATGGCCGCCGCGTCCACCAGCAGCGACTCGGTGGAGACGCCCGGAAAATCCGCCGCCACGGCCTGGAAAGTGCGGTCCCACAGCACCATCGAGTAGCCCTGGGCGTTGGACTTGGTGATGGAGGTGACGCGCTTTTTTCCGTTGCGCCGAAGCGCCAGTTCGAAGGCGAAGCGAATGATGCGTTCGGTTCCCCGCCGCGTGAAAACAGCGCTCTGGACGGCGACTTCGTCGGGCTGGTGGGGATAAAGAAAACCACCCACCTGGGCGTATTCACCCTCGGTGTTCTCGCGCACCACCACGAGATCGATCTCACCGCCCTTGGCGCGCGCCAGGGGCGAGGCGACGCCCGGGTACAGATAAGCCGGGCGGACATTGGCGTAAAGGTCGAAAGCGCGGCGAATGGGCAGCAGCAACCCGTTCAGGGTAGTGTGGTCCGGGATGTCCGGGTGGCCCACCGCGCCCAGCAGAATGGCATCGCAGGGCTGCAGCAGATCCACCGCTCCCGCCGGCATCATGCGGCCCCAGCGGAAGAAATGATTGCTGCCCCAGTCGAAGTCCTGAAAGGCGAAGGATGTCTGGTATTTGTGACCGATCTTCTCGATCACGTGTTTGGCATGGGGAATGACCTCCTGTCCCACGCCGTCTCCGGCGATTACCGCGATCGTGAACGTGCGCATGGATTTCTAATTGGCGGGCTGGACGAATACGGCGGTTCCATAAGCGAGCACTTCGGTGACCCCGCTCATGATCTCGGTGGCGTCGTAGCGCGCCCCGATAATGGCGTTGGCGCCCAGTTCCTGGGCGTGGGCGATCATCAGGTCGAAGGCCTCCCCGCGGGTCTTTTCGCAGAGGCTCGTGAGGATGGTGATATTGCCGCCTACAATCGTCTGCAGACCCGCCCCGATGGTGCCCAGCACGGAGCGCGAACGTACCACGATGCCGCGGACCACGCCGAGGTTCTTCACCACCCGGTAACCATCGATCTCAAATGCGGTCGTCACCATCTCATGCGGCACGAAGCCTGCCCGCATGTGCGTCTCGCCGTTTGCCATACCCCAGATTGTACAGTGTGGCCGCCTAAAGTGCCTTGGTTTTCTTCAGTCGCAGCGTGATCCCTTCGCGAAAGTTCGGGGGAAGGAAGTCACCCAATCGATTCAGCGTCCGGCTGAGGCGGCGGGGCGGACGAAAGTAGTTTTTGACAGATAGTTCCATTACGCAAAAGCCCGATTCCGCCGCTATGGCAGCCAATTCCCCAGGAGTATATTCCCGAAAGTGCCCGGAACGATTCTCGCGGATTTGTTCGTAAGGATTCCGGCCGAACAGCAGGGCCACGCGCTTGTGCACAGCAGCCGCATTGGGGGTCTGCAAGAGCAGATAACCACCCTCCTCCAGGGCGGATCCCAGAAACCGGAGGACCACATGGGGTGACGTATACAAATGCTCCAGCACCTCGGCCAGCACGACGATGTGATAGGGACCCAGCTCGGACCGGTCGGTCCGGAGGGCGGCTTCGTTCAGGTCGCAGACGAAATGGCGGTCGCGTTCCGGGTAGCGGGGGTCGTCGTAATTATTGAGCGTATCCACAACCGCCTGAGGATGGGCCCTGCGAATCAGGTGGGTCAGAAAGGATTGCCCCACGTCCAGAATTCGAAGCCGGCCCACCTCGCCGAGTTCCCGCCTGGTTTCTTCGAGAGCGCGCAGCAGCCACTTGTAGCGGATGCGGTGCATTTGGAGGTAGCGCCGCGCATCTTCGCCGGCGCCCGCCAGCAGATTCTCGTCGATTTCCATCGGGGCTGAAATCCGAGCATACTGCGCTGCCCGCGCATTGTACAGTGCGGCCATTCGGCGTAACCACGGGTCCGCCGGAAACGTTACCTAAATAGAGGCTGGACCCGCGAGCAACTAAGGCCGATAATAGCTGGCAAAGGGATCGCGCCATGAACGCCGAGGTCGATTTCGACCGCTATCTTCGCCGTATTCCCGACGAAATGCTGGAGATTATAGCAACGGATTTCGTCTGGTTGGCCTATGAATTCCGGGGTGAACCTCCCGAAGCCGAGTACATAGGGCGCCGCGAGGCCTGCCGCAGGGAATGCCTGCGCCGGGGATGCCCGGAATTGTTTCGCAAGGCTCAGCGCATTCTATCCGCAAGCTACGGCGAAGCCGCGTGATTTCGGCCACAAACGTGCTAACTTATTCCCGCCGGCCCTGCAGGAACCTTCCACGCTATTTTTGCGTGGCCGTCCGGCCACAGGGTTGCCGCAACGACACGAACCATGGATCTCAACCTGCTTCCCCACCCTTTACGCCACCCCATCGGTGTTTTTGATTCGGGCGTAGGCGGCCTGACGGTGCTGAAGGCGCTGCGCCGCCGCCTGCCGCACCGCGATTTCCTGTATTTGGGAGACACGGCCCGCGTGCCCTATGGCCGCAAGCCGGCCGCCATGGTGGCGGAGTTCGCCTGGGAAATTACGGAATTCCTTACGCGCCTGGGGGTGGAGGCGGTGGTGGTGGCGTGCAACACGGCTTCCGCAGCCGCGCTGCCGCAATTGCTGGATGACTTCGACTTACCGCTCTGGGGCGTGATCGAACCGGGCGTCGAAGCGGCGCGGAAGAAGACCCGCACCGGAAAAGTAGGGGTGATCGGGACCAAGGGCACCATCGGCAGCGGAGCCTACCAGCGCCGCCTGGTGGCGGCCGGCCTGGAGGTTTGGGCGCAGGCGTGCCCCATGCTGGTGCACGTGGTGGAGGAGGCCCTGGCGGATTCCCGCGAGGCCGAGATGCTGGCGCGATTCTACCTCCAGGACCGGCCGGAGATCGATACCCTGATCTTGGGGTGTACCCATTACCCGCTGTTGCGCGACGTCCTGCAGCGCGTGGCCGGCGAACGCGTGGCGCTGGTCGACAGCGCGGAGGCCACCGCCGAA
>JAMCRM010000039.1 GCA_023380575.1 Acidobacteriota bacterium
TGCGGGCGCCATATTCGAGCGCCTGGGCCAGTTTCCCGTACGAGATGTTGCCATGCGGGATAAAGATGATGGGGTCCAGCCCGCCGGCGCTGGCGTAGGCGGCCATGGAGGCGGACGTATTGCCGGTGGAGACGCACGCCACGCGGCGCATGCCCAAGCGCACGGCCTGGGCGGCGCCGCAGGTCATTCCGTTGTCTTTGAACGAGCCCGTCGGGTTATAGCCCTGGTGCTTGAAGACCACGCGGCCGAGCCCGGCATAGAAAGCGGCGCGGGGGGCATCCAGGAGCGGGGTATTGCCTTCCCGCAGCGTGACCACGGAGTCATAGTCCGGCAGGAAGGAGATCATTTCGCGATAGCGCCAAACGCCGCTCTGATCGAGGGGGAGGTTGGAGGTGCGGCGTGTGCGCCAAGTCTGTTTCAGAGCTTCCGGGGCGGCGGCCGGCGGCGGGTAGGCGGCTTCCAGCAGCCCTCCGCAACGCGGGCAGTTGTAGATGACTTCCGTAATCGGATAGCGGGCGCGGCAGCGCGCGTCGAAACAGACCAGTTCGGCAGGCATGAAATTCCAGTATAGCGGGCGGGCTGTGGCAACATGATCTTGATGCGAACCGTTCACCTGGAAAGCGGCTGCGTTTCCGTGCGCGAAGCGCCCCTGCCCGTGCGGGAGCCGGGATACGCCCTGATCCGCCTGTTATGCGCGGGAATCTGCAATACCGACATCGAACTGAAGCGGGGTTACTACGGCTTCGCGGGCACTCCCGGGCACGAGTTCGTGGGGGAGGTGGTGGAATCGGATAAGCGCAGTCTGGTGGGCAAGCGCGTGGTGGGAGAAATCAACCTCGCCTGCGGCGCGTGCGAATGGTGCCGGCGCGGCCTGGGCCGGCACTGTCCGAACCGCACCGTGCTGGGGATTGTGCGGCATCCGGGGGCCTTCGCTGAGTACCTGACGCTTCCGGACTCCAATCTGCACGGTGTTCCGGACGGGATGACCACGGAGCGCGCGGTGTTCACCGAGCCGGTGGCGGCCGCCTGCGAAATCCTTGACCAGGTCAGTTTCCCGGCGGGGGCCGAGGTGGCGGTCCTGGGGGATGGCAAACTGGGGCTGCTGATCGCGCAGGTGTTGGGCGCGAGCGGGCTTGCCGTGACCCTTTCCGGCCGCCACCCGGAAAAACTGCGCATCGCCGCGCGCGCCGGGATTCGGACGGTTCCCGCGGAAGGGGGCCTGCCCGTGGCAGCGTTCGACCGGGTGGTGGAGGCCACCGGCACTCGGGAGGGGCTGCGACAGGCGGTCGAGATTACCCGGCCGCGGGGCACCGTCATCATGAAATCCACCCTTCACGGTTCGGTGGAGATTGATACCGCCGCTGTCATCGTGAATGAAATCACCCTGCTGGGCTCCCGCTGCGGGAGGTTTGAGCCCGCCCTGGAGATATTGCCGAAACTCGACGTGGAGGGAATGATCACCGCGCGCTACAAGATTTCCGAAGCGGACGCGGCCTTTCAAAAGGCGATGAAGAAAGGCGCGCTGAAGGTTCTGCTGTACCCCTGAAATGACTGTGGGGCCGGCCGGAAGCCGGGCCTGCCCCACAAAGTCAAGAGCTACTGGCCGCGAACGACACCGGGCTCGCCGATTCCAACCATGACGACGGACTCGCGTGCGCGCGAAGTTTTGCCGGTGCGGAGCCACGCGATTTCGTGTCCGAACGCCTCTTCAAACATTAGAGCACTGGCCGCGTACCAGGCCAAAACGCTCGAGGCAATCAGGGCGTAGGCGGAGGCCATCATGACCACTAAGTTGCCGGTAAGATAAGTTATTGCGCCCAGCGTGGATCCGATCGAGAGGAATAAGAGCACCAGAAACATACTTAGTTTTTCGGCCAGGGCCGCCAAGGTACACATCCAGGTGATGGCCGCCGCCACCACGAACCAGTAACCCAATTCGGGGAAAAGGCTTCCGGGGTGGGCCAGCTTGCCTGTGGCAAACATCACGTTCAGGATCCCGTAGGCGATCCAGAACGCTCCCCAGGTGCCGTGTACAGCCGTGGCCACGCCGTCGCGCGCCTTGAAGGCCCACATCGCCGCGAGCAGTTGCGCGATGCCGCCAAAGACCGCCGCAAAAGGATAGAGGAACAGGCCGCTGCCGGCGTGCCCGTACCAACCCGCCATGTGCGCCGCCACCATAAAGGTGGCCCCGGCGAAACCAAACAAGCCCAGAATGGAGGGGGCCGCAATCGGCTGCAGATAGATCCTTGCCGGTGCGTTCGTATTGATCTCTTCCATTGGCATATAAACACCTCCTATCTCGATTGTATTTCCGCGTTTCACGGAAGGTAAGTTGGTCAACAGGCTACTTACCAGCGGTTATTCGGATCTGCACGCTCGTTTGGCATGGAATGGCACAGCCCGCTGGAACAAGATTCAAGCCGGGTTTGTAGACGAGCACCGGGGCGCCGTGGAACAGGCCGGCAGCCTGGTGGCGGAAATCATTAACCCGTCTGGCGGAAACTTTCGCGGACGAGCGGCGCAATCTCGAAAGGCAGTGGGACTGCGGGACTATATCTCCACCGGGGACCTGCGACTGGCGCTGCACGCCACCGTTCGTTTTTCAGCCGGCTGCTTTCGGTCTGATCAGTCGATGACGCGCCGCGTGATGGGGCCGTAAGCGTCGATGCGGCGGTCGCGCAGGAAGGGCCAGTTGCGGCGCGTTTCCTCGATTTGGCGCGGGTCGCATTCCGCCACCAGGATTTCCTCGGCGGAATGCGACGCCCGCGCCACGACGCGCCCGAAGGGATCCGCCACGAAGGACCCGCCCCAGAATTCCAGTCCACACTCCGGCGGGCCTTCGAAGCCCACGCGGTTCACGGCCGCGACATAGATGCCGTTGGCGATGGCATGGGAGCGCTGGATGGTCAACCAGGCGTCGTACTGCGCCTGGCCAACCTGCGCCTTCTCGGAGGGGTGCCATCCGATGGCTGGGGGATAG
>JAMCRM010000040.1:0-1204 GCA_023380575.1 Acidobacteriota bacterium
CCCGGCGGCATCGGAGATTGCCGGCGCCAGCACTGTGGTGCGGAAGCGATGTTCGGGCCCCAACCGCAGCAGGGCGAGCGCGGTGGTGAACAGTTTGGTATTGGATGCCGGCACGAACAGCCGCTCCGCATTCAGCGCGAACAGCGTCCGGCCGCTCTCGACGCCGGCGACTTGAATGCCCCAGAATGCCGCCCGGGTGGCCGGCGAAGCGTCTATCGCCGCGCGGATGCGCGCACCCAGATCGGCGGCGGCCAACGGCAACGCCAACGCAACCGCGAGGGCCAGGCCCCTGATCCCCATCTGCTCCTACCTCCCCGTGACTTTGGCTTCCAGCCAGATCAGCAGCAGCAGCGCCAGCACCATGCAGGTGCCCAACAGCGGCAGCGCCATCACCACCCCGATGCCGCCCGCGGCGGCATAATAGCCCAGGGTGGCGGGAGCCAGCAGGCCTCCAATCATGGCGAAGGTGAAAATGCCGTTGAAAAAGGCCGGATGATAGTACGGGAAACGGCGCCCGATCCGCTCCGCCACCAGCGGGTAGATGCTGGCAAACCCGAGCCCGACCACAGCCGCGCCGGTGCCCGCGCCAAACCGGTTGGTGGTGAAGAACAGCAGGAACATGCCGAAAATAGCGGCCAGCACGCTGGCCATCAGCAGCGAGCCGTGCCGCACACGTCCCAGCAGCAGGATGGCCACCCCGCGGCCTACCAGCAGCGCCAGCCAGTACAGCGCCAGCAGCCACAGCGCCGAGGGCGGGCTGATTCCCAGCCTGCGGATCAGCATGAGCGGAAGCCAGGCCGCCAATGACCATTCGTTGCCGAACTGAAAGAAGAGCAGCAGGGCGAACATCACCGCCCCGGGGCTGCGGAAGTCATGCAGCGCCTGCCGCAGGCTGGGCTGATCGCCGCGAGCCGCGGCGGCGATTCTGGCGCTGGCGTAGACGCACGCATACATCCCCGGCGCCACGGCCATCAGCAGCAGAATGCTTTCTACCGTGTACGCGTAGAACGTGCCGGCGACGGCCAGGGTGGCCGCCAGGCAGCCCAGACCGTACAACAGCCCGCCTTTCACCACCGTGGCGGCGGGATCGAGCTGATACCCCGACGATATCCCGTGCAACAATCCGGAGTTGAACAAGCCCGCGGCCAATCCCAAAACGAAAACGCCGGCCATGCGCCAGCCCGCCGGCGCCGGAGGACCGACC
>JAMCRM010000040.1:1214-6905 GCA_023380575.1 Acidobacteriota bacterium
TCACGCTGACCGCGCCTTCGCGCAGCGCATCCACGACGGCAAGGCTGAGAAGCAAGACCGCGGGACCGCCCAGGCCGAAGTGGGCCAGCATGACGCTCCCGCGGCGGCTCTCGATGACACCCCGGGGAGGCTTCCCTGCGCCACAACCCCTGCCGTAGTCACGCCTGACCGGCGCTGAGAGATCGATGCCCGCAGCGCCAGCCCGCCGGCGCCGGAGGACCGACCATCGCCAGGAAAACCAGCGCCACACAGGCGAGCGAGCAGCCCAGCACCAGCAGGAACGGGACACCGCGCCGCCGCAACAGAAGGTCGGAAACTTTGCCCGAAACCAGGACTCCCGCCGCGATACAGAGAAAGTAGTTCCCTACGGTGACAAAAGCGGGCGGGTCGCGGTGATATCCCCACACCGGCAGAATCGCGCCCGGCAGCGCGAACAGGAAGCCGGACAGGAAGAAACCCGCCAGCGCCCTGCCGGACACGGTGGCTCGCCGGACTGCTGTGGCCTCGCGAATCAATCCTCGATTGTAAACGCACGCACACCGCTTCGGTTGCCCGCTCGCTTCCGAAATCGGAAGCGAAAGTTACCGAAAACGGGAGATGGTTGGGCGTACCGTTCCCATTTTCAATGATTTACGTCTGGCATGCGTCTTGCAATTTACAAGTGGGGTTGTCAGGGTCTTTGAGCTTTGGTGCGTTGCCTCGTCTGGGCTAACTCCGCCCCGCTCCGATGCCATCTGGTCGGAGCGGGGCTTTTTTTTGCTACACTGGCTGCTTCCCAGACATGTGCCGAATCTATGCCCGGTGCATGGACCGGTGGGAGCGTAAGCTTGCCTCCCGGGACAATAACCGCGTTGTACGGCCATTCGAGTGGGGCCTGGACTGGATCGGCGCTTCCGCCGACGGCGACCCGGCCGGGCACATGCGCGCTGCCGCAGCCGAACTGCTGGCCGCGAGCGACCGCTTCTACGCTCACGGCACGCCCGCCGATTTCAAATTGAGCGGCAGCCGGCTGACTTTCACGTCCCCATTGTGTTCTCCCTATCCGGAGAACAATACCGTGCATGCCCACTGGTTTCCCGCCGCGGGTGACCGCGCCGTGGTCGTGCTGCCACAATGGAACGCCGACGAGCAGGGGCATTTGGGCCTGTGCCGGCTGTTGGCGCGCTCGGGCATCTCCGCCCTGCGCATGAGCCTGGCCTATCACAACCGGCGCATGCCGGCGGAACTGGATCGCGCCGATTACCACGTCTCCAGCAATGTCGGCCGCACCCTGCATGCCTGCCGCCAGTCGGTGGTGGATGCGCGTGCCTGCCTGGACTGGCTGCAAAGCCGGGGCTATCGCAGGCTGGGCATCGTGGGCACCAGCCTGGGCTCCTGCATCGGGTTTATCGCCGCCGCCCACGATCCCCGCGTCTCCGCCCTGGCGCTCAACCACGTGTCCACCTGGTTTGGCGACGTGGTCTGGACCGGTCTGTCCACCTCCCATGTCCGCCAGGGCTTCGGGGACACGATCACCCGGGAGCAGTTGCGACAATTCTGGGCGGTGATCAGCCCGGCCTCGTTTTTCGACCGCCTGGCCGGGCGCGACATCCGCACTCTGCTGCTGTGGTGCCGCTTCGATACCACCTTCCTGCCCGCGTTTTCCCGAGAAGTGGTTCGCGCCTTCGACCGGCTGCGGCTGAATTTCCGCGACCTCAATCTGCCTTGCGGACATTACACGCTGGGTGAATTTCCGTTCAACGTGTGCGTCGGTTGGGCTGTGTGCCGCTATCTGTGCAAGAATCTCTGAAGAATGCCGCTACATGTTGTACCCCTGGCGAATTGATCATTGACAAACGTCGTAGCTCATGTGAGCATATGGATAGCACTGGGAAAGGAGGTGGTCCAGTACGATGAGAGACAGTAGACCGCGAGAGGTGGCTGACTGTTAAGGTCGATTCTCTAATGTAGCCGCCTCGCTCCAGTGGCGGGGTGAAAAGTTCCTGTGGACCGGCTGCCTCTTGCGTCAGCTTTAAGCCTCAGGTTTGGAAATTCAAGGCTACCTCGACCCCCGTGGGCCCCGCGGCTCACGGGGGTCTGCATTTTTGCTATACTCATGGTTTCGAAAGGAAATCTCTGTCCTCAATGAAGTCCGGCATTCATCCCGCCTATAACGAAATCAATGTGATCTGCGCCTGCGGCAACACCTTCCGTACCCGTTCCACGCATAAAGGCGATATCCGGGTGGAAATCTGCTCCAGTTGCCACCCGTTCTTCACCGGGCGCCAGAAGCTGGTGGACACCGCCGGCCGCGTAGATCGTTTTGAGAGGAAGTACCGCGCGACGCGCGGCGCCAAGAAGACCGCCTGAACCGGGAGGCGGGTAAAGGGGCCGGGAAGCTATTTCCTCGGCCGCTGCTGCCGGCGCTTTTCGCGCTCGGCCCGCATGGTTTCGTATTCCGCCCGCTGGCTTTCGTTCAGCATCTCGCGCACTTTCTGATACTGTTCGTCCTCGATGAGCTTCATCGCCGGCCGCTCTTTGTCGTGCAGTTCGCGGTAACGCAGGCGCGTTTCATCCATGATCTGCTGCAAGTGCGTGACCTGTTCCTGGCTGAGCTTGAGACGATGGGTCATTTCCCGGACGTAGTTGCGCCGGTATTCCTCCGGGGTGCGCGGCCTGGGGCCGGAGATCACCGTCTGCACCATGTACAGGCGGTAGGCGAACGCGCCCACCAACGCCCCGCTCAGGAACACCACAAGGACGTAGATGCCCGCGAACAGACTGGACCGCCGGATCACAGCACGCCTGCCGGGTCCGGGAGTTCGTACGGTTCGACGTCGGTATGACTGGCGAGCGCCTCGACGTACGTCTCCGAGTAAAACGCATTTGTGCGTCGCGGCATCGACAGCCACAGGGCCATGACCAAAGTCAGAGCCACGGCCGCCGTGACGAAACCGCTTGCCAGACGTCCAAAGAAGAAAGAGTAATTCTGGCGCGCATCGATGCGCTCCCAGATCTGCGGCATGAAATTGGCACTCGGCTCTGGATCCGGACAAGCGTCCCGGTATGCCCGGAAAAGAGCGTCGAGCCCTTCCTGATCTCTGCCACGCGAATACATAACACCTTTCAGCCGGCGTGAGCCGAGCCCTGCCCCCTATGCTCTGCGGTCGCCGCGAATGCTTTCAGCACCCGTTGCCGGGCTCGAAACAGGCGAACCTTAAGAGCATTTTCGTTGACACGATAAATCTTTTCAAGTTCCTTCAGCGACAATCCCTCGACCTCTTTCAAGGTCAACAGCAGACGATCCGCTTCCGAAACACAACTCAACAGGCCGTTGACGTACTCCCGAACGCGCTTCTGCTCCTGTTCGACCTGATCGACCCGGCTGCTCGCCGCCGCATCGGCCATGGTCACCTGCTGCTCGCTGAGGTCGGACATGCGCGCTTCCTGCCGCCGCCGCTGCTTGCGCAGGTAGTCGTAAGCCGCGTTCACCGTCAAACGGTAAAGCCAAGGTTCAAAGACCTCCGCGGTACGGAGCTGATCGAGGGAAAAATACAAGCGGATAAACACTTCCTGGCCCACATCCTCGACATCCTCCGGCCGCGCAATAAGCCGCGAAATGGTCCCCAAGATGCGTTTGCGGTAGGCCAGTACGATTTCGTTAAATGCCGCGCTGTCACCACGTTGCGCCCGCTTAACCAGTTCGAAATCGACCAGCATGCCGCTCCGCTCGGGGCCGGCGGCAAATACGCTTCCATCAGTTCCGAACGGATAGGCGCGCCGGCTCCGTCCCAGGTTACCAAGCTTAACGTACCATGGATTCAGTACATCCCGGCCCCAGCGCTCTGCTACAATGCGCCCACGAGGCTTGCCTTTGAGTCCCAGAATCGCGTTGTTACCCCTGTTCTTCGTCCCGTTCCTGCTTGCCCAACCCAGGAAAATCCTGGTTACGGGTGAAATGATTCCCGCAGCCGGGGAATTCCGCCAAGCGGCTCCGAATGTGACCATTGTGACGGCTACGGGCGAGCGGGTCATGGCTGAGGCTGCCGATGCCGACGCCATCATCGGAGGCATCCGCCCGGACGTTTTCCGCGTCGCAAAAAAGCTCAAGTGGGTGCAGTTGACCATCGCCGGCGTAGAGTCCTACCGGTTTCCCGGGTTCGTGGAAAGCCCGGTCGTGCTCACCAACTGCAAGATTATTCAGGGGCCGAATATCGCCGACCACGCCCTGGCGCTGCTGCTGGCGTTGACGCGCAATCTTTACCGCGCGGTTTCCGGACGCCCCCGCCAGGAATGGGTCCGCAGCCAGTACCACCCCATCGAACTGCGCGGCAAGACCGCCGTCGTGATCGGCGTCGGCGGCATCGGCTCCCAAATCGCGCAGCGGGTCTACGGCTTCGGCATGAAGGTCATTGGTGTGGACCCCAAGGATATGCCTTACACTCCCTGGGTGAGCCGGATGGTCTATCCCGACCAGCTAGACAGTGTGCTACCCCAGGCCGATGTGGTGTTCCTCTCCGCCCCCCTCACCCCCGAGAGCCAGGGCATGATGGGCGCGCGCCAGTTCGAACTGCTCAAGCCCGGCGCCTACTTCATCGCGGTTTCCCGCGGCAGGCTGTATGACACCGGCGCGCTGGTCAAGGCGCTCGACTCCAAACGTGTGGCCGGAGCCGGACTGGACGTCACCAACCCCGAACCCCTGCCCAAGGGGCACCCGCTGTGGAACTTTGAAAACGTCATCGTCACCCCCCACGTTGCGGGACAGTCCGACGCCGTGCAGTCCCGCCGCATCGCCCTCATCCGCGAAAACATCGCCCGCTTCGCCCAGGGCCGCCCGCTGCTCAACGTGGTGGACAAACAAAAGGGATACTGAAGCGATTCTGCTTTACATCGCAAAGTACACGGCCATATAATGTAGCCATGGCAACCGTGAGACCTGTGCGGGCGCCCGCGCAAGAACCGATCCCGCTGCACGCCCATGCCATGGACAACCTGCGGTACATCCGCCGGACCATGGAGCGGGCCGGATCGTTTACGGCGGTCCCTGGGGCAGGCGGGGTGATGATCGGCGTCACGGCGCTGGCTGCCGCGGTACTGGCGTCCCGCGAGCGGGATGCCGTGGCCTGGGTGCTGGTGTGGGTGGCCGAGGCGGTGCTGGCCTGCCTCATCGGGGTCGCCGGCGCAGCCTGGAAATCCAGGCGCGTGCGCCTGCCCCTCCTTTCCGGACCCGGGCGCAAATTTCTACTGGGCTTCGCCCCGCCGCTGCTGGTGGGCGCGCTGCTCACCCTGGCCTGTTGCCGGACCGGCACGCTATCCCTGCTGCCCGGCATCTGGCTGCTGCTATACGGTGCGGGCGTGCTCACCGGGGGGGCCGCCTCCGTCAAAGTGGTGCCGGTAATGGGACTCGCGTTCATGCCCCTGGGCGCCTGCGCGCTGTTTGCGCCGGCAGCGTGGAGCAACGCGGTGCTGGCCGCCGGTTTCGGCGGGCTGCACGTCCTGTTCGGCGCGATTATCACGGTGAAATACGGTGGCTAAACAGAGCGTGCTGCGAGAAGACCGGCAAAAGCCGCGGTGGGACCAGACCGCCGCGAGCCCCCCCAAATTCGACCGTTTGATTCACGAGCATCTGCGCCTAGGCCTGGTCAGCGCCCTGGCCGTGAATGATTCGCTCACTTTCAATGAACTCAAGAAGCTGCTCGAGACCACCGACAG
>JAMCRM010000041.1 GCA_023380575.1 Acidobacteriota bacterium
CGCCGCGCAGGCTGATGGCCGATCCGGCCGCTGCTTTCAGGAAAGTGCGTCGGTTCATGGCAGTAAAGGATCTACGTTAACACTTCCGGGCCTCATCCGGGGACAGGCGGATGCTGTTATGATCGAGCTTATCATGAGCTCAGAAAACTCGATCAACCGCCGCCGGTTTCTCGGCGCCTCGACTGGGGCCGCCGGCGCGACGCTTTACGGCCCGGCGCGTGCCGCGGGCCAGACCGGCGGGAAACGGCCGAATGTGCTCGTGTTTTATACGGACCAGCAGCGATGGGACAGTCTGGGTGTGAACGGATCCCCCATGGGGCTCACTCCCAACCTGGACCGGATGGCAGGCAACGCGGTTCGGTTCGATCACGCTTTCACCTCCCAGCCGGTCTGTGGACCCGCGCGCAGCACCATTCAAACGGGCAAGTACCCGACCACTACCGGCGTGATTCACAACGGGCCGACGCTCAAGGACGACGAGCAGACTCTCGGGCATTACTTCGGGCGCAGCGGCTATCGCACCGGCTACGTCGGAAAATGGCACCTGGGCGGCAGCGGCACGAAACCGGTGCCGCTCGAACGCCGCGGCGGGTATGACCAGTGGTGGACTGCCGCCGACGTCCTGGAATTCACCTCCGGCGCCTTCGAGGGGAAGGTCTTCGACGCCAACAACAAGCCCCTGGAGTTCAAGAAATACCGCGTCGATTACATGACGGATCTTGCCGTCGATTTTCTGAGCCAGCAGAAAAGCGATCCGTTCTTCCTGTTCCTCTCGTACCTGGAGCCGCATCATCAGAACAATCTCAACCGTTTCGTGGCGCCGGAAGGCTACGCCGACCGGTACCGGAACACTTACCACATCCCGCCGGACCTCACGCCGTACCCCGGCGACTGGAAATCGCAGTTGCCGGACTACTACGGCATCATCGCGCGCATCGACGAATGCTTCGGGCGGCTGATGAAGCAACTCGCCGATCAGAAACTGCTCGACAACACCATCGTGGTCTTCACTACCGACCACGGCTGCCATTTCCGCACGCGCAACTCCGAATACAAGCGAAGCTGCCATGATGCGTCGATCCGAATCCCGCTCATGATCCAGGGGCCCGGGTTCGATGCCGGCCGCGCCGTCCCGGAACTCGTGAGCATTTTGGATCTGCCGCCCACGCTGCTGAATGCCGCGGGTATCGGCGTTCCCGCCGCCATCCAGGGCCGCAGCCTGCTCAACCTCGCGCGGGGCAAGGAGAAGAACTGGCGCAACGGCGTCATGGTGCAGATGCGGGAAGAGGCACTCCAGCGCGCGTTCCGCACCGAACGCTGGAAGTATTGCATCTATGATCCCGACAGCAAACGTTCGGAACCGCACAGCACGCACTACACCGAGCGCTTTCTCTACGACCTTTATAGCGACCCCCACGAACATGTGAACCTCGTCGGAAGGGCCGCTTACCGCAAGATTGCCGACGAACTGCGCGACCGGCTGATCGAACGCATGGTCAGTGTGGGCGAACCCCGGCCGGAAGTGACGAACGCACGCTATTACGCCTGAAGGGGCCTGTGGGAGCGCGGCGGAACTTACATCCGCCGCGAAACACGCCCGGCATTCCGGCTTTTCCGGAACAATCCGTTCAGCCGACCAACGGCTGCTGCCGGGACCGGCGGCCCGCTTTTGGTCCCCACCCCGTGCTCGCGCGCGATACACTAGCTCCATGTCGTACGTATCGCGCCGTGACTTCTTCTGTTCCTCCATGGCTTCCGCCCTCACAGCCCGCGCCGCTGTTGCGCCGAGTGATCGGGTGCGTGTGGGCCTCGTCGGCTGCGGCGGCATTTCCGTCGCCGATACCAACGCGTTTCTGGCCCATCCGGAAGTCGAGTTTGCCGTCGTCTGCGACGTTGACGACGCGCGCATCGCTAAAACCGTGGCCCGGCTGGAGAAGGCCGGCGGGAAGAGGCCGGAAGCCGTGAAGGATTTCCGGCGTGTTGTGGAGCGCAAAGACATCGACGTCTGCCTGATCTGCACCCCCGATCACTGGCACGCCCTGCCCACCATAGCCGCATGCCAGGCCGGCAAGGACGTCTATGTCGAAAAGCCGCTGACCCACAAAATCGACGAGGGCTTCCGGGTGATCGAGGCCGTGCGCCGCACGCACCGCGTCGTGCAGGTGGGAATGCAGCGCCGCAGCTTCGACTTGTATCTTGAAGGCCGCAAAATCGTGGCCGCCGGAACGCTAGGCAATGTGCGCATGGTGCGCTCCTGGTGGCTGAACAACTATCTGGGCGGACAGAACGCCAAACTCGACGGACCGCTTGACTGGGACCAGTGGCAAGGGCCCGCGAAGCACCGTGTTCCGCCCGATGCCCACCGCTTTCGCAACTGGCGCTTTTACTCGGACTATGCCGGAGGCATCCTGGCCGACCAGGGCGCGCACGTCTTCGACGGCATCCACCTGCTCATGAACGCGAGCTATCCCCTCGCCGTGAACGCCTCGGCCAACAAACCGCACAAGCCGCTGGTGGACAAGCCCGAATCCGTTGTCGCCGTCGCCGAATATCCGGAAGACTTCGTCGCGGTGTTCTCGATCAATTACGCCGCCATGAAATACACGAGACGCAACGATCAGTTGAATCAGCTCGATGGCGACCGGGCTCGTATGGACATCGGGCGGGAAGAGTGCAAAGTGTACCTGGAGGGCGCCGAG
>JAMCRM010000042.1:0-3881 GCA_023380575.1 Acidobacteriota bacterium
AAATAAGGGGAGTGCCCTCCTATAATTGACGTTGGCGAGCCATTCCTTGCCGGGTGCCTCGCCAAACGCTGCCCACAGGAGGGCAATCCAATCGTACAAGTCGCGAGCCTGTTCAATCAACTGCTCCAGCACTTTCCCCGGACCGAGTTCGCCGCACTCGTAAAGAAGCACGCCGCTGAGCGTGACGCCAAGGGCTTTACCTGCTGGACGCAGTTCGTTTCCATGCTGTTCTGTCAAATGGGACGCGCCGATTCGTTGCGCGAGATCTGCAATAGCCTGGCTGCTGCCTAGTTGAAGGATGTGCCCGCTAGCGACGCGACTCCTGACGTGGGGTTGAGTACAATGTAGTAGAAAGCGCTGGAACCTACAACCCAATGTTGGATGAACTCGCCCGCGACCGCGTGCAACCGGAACGAGCGAGACCAATGTCGAGGTATGGGTTCTGAAGACGTGAGGCGGGCTGCTGAAAGAGCCCCACGCCCAACACAAACGATCGTCTGTCCATGGCGACACTCTCTTTTCGGCTACAATGCCTCCCCCGAAAAGGATATCAGTGTAGCAGTGAACCGTAGGTATGCAGCGCTTCACAATCGTGCTTCTAGCGGCTCCCCCGGTCGTCGCGAACTCCCGAGGTTTTTGGCTAAGCCAGATGGCACAGTGGGAAGAGGGGAAATGAACGCGCTGATCGAATTTTCGAACGTGACCGTGGCCCGTGACAGCAAGAACGTGCTGGAGGGGATCACGCTCTCCATTCACGAAGGCGAGCAGGTGGCCATCCTGGGGCCGAACGGTTCGGGCAAATCGAGCCTGATCAAGACCATCACGCGGGAGTGCTACCCGCGGCGGGGCTCCTCTCTGAAAATCTTCGGCCAGGAGATCTGGAACCTGTTCGAATTGCGCGCCCTGCTGGGAATTGTCTCGAACGATCTTACGCAGACCTGCACGCGCGATTTCTCGGCGCGCGAGGTAGTGCTCTCGGGCTTTTTCGGCAGCATTGGGCTGTGGCCGTATTACCACGTCACGCCGGAGATGGAATGCAAAGCCGAGGAAGTCCTGGACTTGCTGGAAATCGGCCACCTGGCCACCCGCAGCGTGGATGAAATGTCCTCCGGGGAAGCGCGCAGGGTGGTGATCGCTCGCGCCCTGGTGCACGACCCGCGGGCGCTGGTGCTGGATGAGCCGACCACCAGCCTGGACTTCCGCGCCAAGCGCGAGTTGCTGGCTGCCTTTCGTAAACTGGCGCAGAGCGGGATCGGGATCGTGATGGTAACCCATAGCCTGACCGACATCATCCCGGAGATCAACCGCGTCATTCTGCTCAAGAGCGGCCGCATTGTGGCGGACGGCCCGAAAGCTGCCGTGCTCACCCCGGCGGCGCTGAGCGCGCTGTTCGGCACACCCGTGGAAATCGTGGAGCGCCGCGGCTATTATCACCTCTGGTAAGCTGGATTCGCCATGCCGCCGAGCCTTTTTTCCCCGCTCCGGGTTTGCAGCCTAACTTTTCGCAACCGCGTGGCTGTCTCGCCCATGTGCCAGTATTCGAGCGCGGATGGTTTCGCCACGGACTGGCACCTGGTCCACCTGGGCAGCCGCGCCGTGGGCGGAGCCGGACTGGTTCTGACCGAAGCCGCGGCCGTGCTGCCGGAAGGCCGCATCAGCCCGCAAGACCTGGGCATCTGGAAGGATGCGCATATCGAGATGCTGGGCCGCATCACGCGCTTCATTGCGCAGCACGGCGCGATTGCCGGAATTCAGTTGGCGCACGCCGGGCGCAAGGCCAGCACGGCGCCGCCGTGGGAAGGCGGCAAGCCGGTGAGCCCGGAGAACGGCGGCTGGCGTCCGGTGGCGCCCAGTCCCATCGCTTTCGACCAGGGCTATCCGGTGCCGGAGGAATTGGATGAAGCCGGCATCCGGAGCGTGGTGCAGGGGTTCGCCGCGGCGGCGCGGCGCGCGCGAGAGGCGGGTTTCCGGGTGATTGAGATTCACGCGGCACACGGTTACCTGCTGCATGAGTTCCTCTCTCCTTTGAGCAACCGTCGTGAAGACGGTTACGGCGGTTCGCTCGCACATCGCGTGCGCATCGTTTGCGAGGTGGTGGATGCGGTGCGCGGCGAGTGGCCGCAGGATTTGCCGTTGTTCTTGCGCGTCTCCGCCACCGATTGGGTGGATGGCGGATGGGACCTGGCGCAGTCGGTGGAACTGGCGCGTATGCTGAAGCCGCGCGGTGTGGACCTGGTGGATTGTTCCTCGAGCGGCAACGTTCCCAGGGCGCCCATGCCGGTCGGTCCGGGCTACCAGACCGGTTTTGCGGCGGCCATCCGCAGGGAAGCGGACATCCTGACAGGCGCCGTGGGGCTGATCACGGCGCCGCAGCAGGCCGACCAGATCATTCGCATGGAGGAGGCCGACATGGTGCTGCTGGCGCGGCAACTGCTGCGGGACCCCTATTGGCCCCTGTACGCCGCCCGCAAACTCAAAGCGGACGCGCCCTGGCCGATGCAGTACACGCGGGCGAAAGATTGAAGCTGCCCTGAAAGGTTTCAATCCGCGTTACTCGCCTGATCGGCGGCCAAAGGTCTGGAGGCTAAGCCGGCTGCATTTGCGGCTGCTCTTCGAGCAGTTCCAGAAATGATTGCACCGCGCGGGTGAACTTCTTGCGGCGGCGATGGACAATCCCTACCGGGCGCACGAAACCGGGCGCGCGCAGCGGAATGGCTACCAGGCGGCCCTGCTCGATTTCCGCCTGCCTGGTACGGCCCGGCAGGATGGCACACCCCGACCCCCGCGCCACAGCCGCCTTCCTCATCTGAATGTTGTCGAAGTGCATGGCGAGATTCACCGTGATGCCCTGTTCACGGAAGAAGCGGTCCTGGTCATGGCGGATGGGCAGTTCAGTATCAAAGCCGACAAAATCCTGGCCGTCCAGGTCTGAGGGCAGCAGTTCGGGCTTCTGCGCCAGGGGGTGGGTGGGCCGCAGCGCCACGGCCATCTGCTCCTCGCGCCAGGGGATCACGGCCAGTTCCCGGCTGGGTTCGGGGTAGCTTACCAGGCCCAAATCGACTTCATCGGCCAGCACCGCCTCATAAATCTTGTCCGGGCGCATGTACTCCACCTGCAATTGCGCGTTGGGGTAGCGACGGCTGAACTGGTTACGTACCCGGGACATCTCGGATAAGCCGATAGAGTAAATCGAAGCCACCCGCACGGCCCCTTCCACCTCGCGCTTGAGTTGTTCCACCTCCAGTACGAACTGCTCTTCGCGGCGCAGCACGTCGCGGCACATGTCGTAATAGAGGCGGCCGGCGGCGGTGAGGGCCAGGGGACGCGTGCTGCGGTCGAGCAACGGCAGCCCCAGGCGACGTTCCACCTCCCTGAGGTGCTGGCTGGCTGCGGACTGGCTCGCGCCACAGTGTTCCGCTCCCCGAGTCATGCTCCGGGTTTGCGCTATTTCCTTAAACAGCTTCAGTTCGGCGAAGCTCACGTGGAAAGTGTAACATAAGTTGTACTTATTGTCTGCAGAAAAAGTTTCTAGTTGCCTAATGTTGTTGAACTTGCTACGATGACAAAAACCCCTGGAGAACGTGTCAATGTCGATCAGCAGCAGTGGTTTACCTGAAGCGCAGGGCATGTATGACCCGCGCCATGAACACGATGCCTGTGGAATTGGTTTTGTGGCCAATATCAAAGGCCACCGCTCGCACGACATCATCACCAAAGGCATTCAGATCCTGGTGAATCTGACGCACCGTGGCGCGTGCGGCTGCGATCCGGAGACCGGGGACGGCGCCGGCGTTACCATCCAGATACCCCATCAGTTCTTCGTGCGATTTGGGGCGCCAGCAGCAACCCTTTGTAGACAATGGTGCGGGAAGAGAGCGACG
>JAMCRM010000042.1:3891-5167 GCA_023380575.1 Acidobacteriota bacterium
CGTGCGGGAGTGCGCGCGGCTGGGCTTCACGCTGCCGCCGGAGGGCGAATACGGGGTGGGAATGGCTTTCTTCCCGGTGGACCGGCAGCAACGGTTGACCTGCGAGGGAATCCTGGAGCACATCGTCCGCGAGGAAGGGTTGACGGTGCTGGGGTGGCGCGATACTCCCGTGAACGGCACGGCCATTGGCCGCGTGGCGCGCGGCACGCAGCCCTACATCCAGCAGATTTTCATCGGGCGCGCGCACGGCATGGACCAGGACACCCTGGAGCGCAAACTTTTTGTCATCCGCAAGCGCGCGGAGGCTGAAGTGGCCTCCTCGGACATGCCCGACAAGGGTTTCTTCTACGTTCCGTCGCTCTCTTCCCGCACCATTGTCTACAAAGGGTTGCTGCTGGCGCCCCAAATCGCACGTTTCTATCGCGAGCTATCCGATCCCGACGTGGTAAGCGCACTTTGCCTGGTGCACCAGCTGTTCTCCACCAATACCTTCCCCACCTGGCAACTGGCGCATCCCTTCCGCTACATCGCGCACAACGGGGAGATCAACACTCTGCGCGGCAATGTGAACTGGATGTACGCCCGGCAATCCGTGCTGGCCAGCCCGCTTTTCGGGGACGACATCAAGAAGCTGTTCCCCATCATTACCCCCGGGGTCAGCGACTCGGCCGCGTTCGACAACGCGCTGGAACTGCTGGTGCAGTCCGGCCGCAGCCTGCCGCACGCCATGGCCATGCTGATTCCGGAGGCGTGGTCCGGGAACCCGCACATGAATGAGAGCAAGCGGGCCTTTTATGAGTATCATGCGTCGCTGATGGAGCCCTGGGACGGTCCCGCCGCCATCGCCTTCACGGACGGGCGGGTGATCGGCGCCACCCTCGACCGCAACGGCCTGCGCCCGGCGCGGTACCTGGTCACCAGGGATGACATGGTCATCATGTCCTCGGAAACCGGCGTGCTTCCGGTGAAGCCCGAAGACGTGGCCATCAAGGGCCGCCTACAGCCCGGCAAGATGTTCCTGGTGGACCTGGGCGAGGGGCGCATCATCTCGGATAAGGAACTTAAGCAGAGCCTTTACTCCCGGCAGCCGTACGGGCAGTGGCTTCAGGAGAACCAGATTACGCTCGAACAGTTGCCCGCGCCTCCGCGCGAGTACGGCACGGATTTCGAGACCATGGTGTGCCGGCAGCGCGCGTTCGGCTACACCGACGAAGATCTCAAGTTCCTGCTGGGCCCCATGGCCGAGAAAGGCATGGAGCCGGTAGGCTCCATGGGC
>JAMCRM010000043.1 GCA_023380575.1 Acidobacteriota bacterium
GTGCAGACGCGCCGCATCGGTGCCAGCAGCACGGATAAGCGTGCCGCGTGCCGCTTCAACTTCGTCGATTCCTTCGTGGCGCTCAACGGCGCTCTTCTGGTGAATGCGGCGATCCTCATCCTGGCCGCGTCTGTTTTCTTTAAACGCGGCATTGTGGTCACCCAAATCCAACAGGCGCAGGTGCTTCTGGCGCCTCTGCTGGGTGCCACGGCCGCTGGCATTCTGTTCTCCGTGGCGCTGCTGGCCGCCGGGCAGTCCTCCACCCTGACCGGAACCATGGCCGGGCAGATCGTGATGGAAGGTTTTCTGAACTTTCGCATGCGGCCTTGGCTGCGGCGGCTCATCACCCGCATGCTGGCCGTGATCCCGGCAGCCCTCACCATCTACATTGCCGGCGAGCATGGCACCTACCGGCTTCTGATCCTCAGCCTGGAACTGCCATTCGCGGTGATTCCGCTCATTCATTTCACCAACGACCGCCAACGCATGGGCGCCTTCGCGAACAAGCTTTGGGTGCAGTCGCTGGCCTGGCTCACGGCGGCCGTAATCGTGGGTCTGAATCTGCGGCTGGCCATCATGGCGATCGGGGACTGGTTCGCCATCGCTGGTCCGTATCGCATCCTTTTGTGGCTGACCGTGGTGCCGGTTTGTGTGGGTTTGGCCGCGCTGCTGCTCTGGGTTTCCTTCGAACCGCTGCTCTCGCGTTGGGTCCGGCGCTTCGGGCGCGCTCCCGTCACGCTGCCCGAACCCGCGCCCGCCAGCCTGGCCGAACCGGTGTACAAACGAATTCTCGTCCCCCTGGATCACACCGATTTGGACCGGACGGCCGTCGGGCATGCGGCGGCCCTGGCCAGGTCCCATGGCGCCAAGCTGTTTTTCCTGCACGTGGAAGAGGACGTCACCAGCCAGGTTTATGGCTCGTTGTCGTCCACCGCGGAAGTCGAGGCGGGAGAGAAATACCTGGAGCGGATTGCCCAGGCTCTGCGCGCCGATTCCATTGACGTGGAGACCGTGGTTTCGCATTCCGCATCTCCCACCCGCGAGATCGTCCGCTATGCCCGCCAGGTCCAACCCGACCTGCTCATCATGGGTGCGCACGGCCACCGGCGCTGGAAGGACCTGATCTTCGGCAACACCATCAATCCGGTGCGGCACGATCTGCAGGTTCCGATCCTGATCGTGCGCGCCGGATAGCTCCGGCCCGGTGATAGACTGAGATGCCGGGGGCCATTCCACTGAGCCGGGAATCGGAGGTCCAGAAGCAGGACGGGCTGGTTCGGAGCTTCGGCTTGCTCCAGGCCACCGCCCTGAACATGAGCAACATGGTCGGGGTGGGGCCGTTCATCACCATCCCCCTGATCATCAGTTCGATGGGCGGCCCGCAATGCATGCTGGGGTGGCTGCTTGGAACCGTGCTCGCCTTGTGCGACGGCCTGGTCTGGAGCGAACTCGCCGCCGCCATGCCCGGAGCCGGGGGCACGTACCTGTACCTCCGGGAGGCGTTCCGCAAGACTCCGCTTGGTCTGGCGCTGCCGTTTTTGTTCGTGTGGCAGTTCATCTTCAGCGGTCCGCTCGAGATCGCTTCGGGATACATCGGGTTTGCGCAATATCTCGGCTATTTCTGGAAATCGATCACGCCGTGGCAGACCAAAGCCGTGGCCTTTGCCCTCGGCGTGCTCGTGACGACGCTGCTCTATCGCAGGATCACCGCGATCGGCAGGCTGACGGTCGTGCTGTGGGCGGGAATGCTGCTGACCGTGGTGTGGATCGTCCTGAGCGGCATTGGGCGCTTTGACGCGAAACTCGCCTTCGATTTTCCGCCCGGCGCGTTTCGATTCTCGACCGGGTTTTTGATGGGATTGGGAGGCGCGACGCTGATCGCGATGTACGACTTTCTCGGCTACTACGATATTTGTTACGTGGGCGGAGAAGTGCGGAACCCGGAGCGCGTCATTCCCCGCGCCATCCTCCTCTCCGTGATGGCGGTGGCCCTGATCTATGCCGCCATGAACCTGTGCATCATGGCCGTGGTTCCCTGGCGGGAAGCGATGCAGTCGAAATTCGTGGTGGCGCAATTCATGGAGCGAATTTACGGCCCCTGGGCCGGCGCCGCGGTCACGGTCATGATTTTGTGGTCGGCATTCGCCTCGGTGTTCGCGCTGGTCCTCGGCTACAGCCGCATTCCCTACGCCGCCGCCCTGGACGGCAGTTTTTTCAAGCCGTTCGCCACCCTTCACCCACGCGGGCAGTTCCCCCATTTATCCCTGCTGGTGATCGGCGGCCTTTCGATTCTGGCCAGCCTGCTGGAACTCGAATGGGTGCTCTCCGCGCTGCTCACGGCCAGAATCCTCGTTCAATTCATCGGACAGATCGCGGCCGTGCATTATATTCGCCGCAGCCGCCCCGATATCAAGCGGCCGTTCAAAATGTGGTTCTACCCGCTGCCGAGTCTGGTCGCGCTATTGGGATGGGGATACGTATTTCTGACGTCCGGATGGGCGTAGGGAATGCGGCTGTA
>JAMCRM010000044.1 GCA_023380575.1 Acidobacteriota bacterium
ACTCATGGGCCTGCGGCCCGCGAAAGGTTATGAAAAAGCTTCAGGGCAGGTGGCGCCGGTGGGGCAGGCCATCGTTTTGTGTGGCCTGCCATCTTCGCCCCAACGACGGCAGACGACGAAAGACGATCGTCTGCCCCACTGGTTTTTCGACCCTGCCTCAGAGGACTTCAGGCAGACCACGGAAAACGATGGTCTGCCCTACCACGAAGGTGCTTTGTGAAGGTGCTGCTGATCTCGGCCAATACCGAAACCATCAACATGCCCACGCTCCCGCTGGGACTGGCGTGTGTGGCCGCCGCGACCCGCGAGGCCGGTCACGATGTCGCGCTGCTGAACCTGATGTTCGAGCGCAATCCGCGGTCGGCCATCCGGGAGGCCATCGAGGACGTTCGGCCCGGGGCCATCGGGGTTTCGGTGCGCAACATCGATGACCAGAGCATGGCGCCCACCCAATTCCTGCTTCCTCCGGTCAGGCAGGTGGTGTCGATTTGCCGGAGCCTGTGCGGCGCGCCCGTGATCGTTGGCGGGGCCGGTTACAGTATCTTCCCCGAGAGCGCGCTGCGCTACCTCGAAGCGGACGCGGGCGTTCAGGGTGAAGGCGAGACTGCCTTTCCCGAACTGGTGGGCCGGATCGCGGCGGGCACAGATCTATCGGGCATTCCGGGCGTTTATCTGCCGGGCCGGCCTGCCGCGGGCAGGAGTTTCGCTGGGAGCCTGGACGATCTGCCGCTCCCGGATCCCGGCCTCTGGACAGGACCGGCAGCCAATCGTGAGATGTTTATCCCGGTGCAGACGAGGCGAGGCTGCCCGCTCGATTGCAGCTATTGTTCGACCAGCATGATCGAGGGCAGGTCGATACGAAGGCGGTCGCCCGGGCGCGTCGTGAAATGGCTTGCGGAGCTGAGAGAGACCGGCTGCCGGAATTTCAGTTTCGTCGATAACACGTTCAATCTGCCGCCCTCCTATGCGAAGGACCTGTGCCGCGGGATCATCGACGCCAGGCTTGATCTCAATTGCTGGTGCATCGCGTATCCGAAGTGGATCGATCCCGAACTGGCGCAACTGATGAAGCGCGCGGGATTCAGCGAGATCAGCCTGGGGTTCGAGAGCGGCTCCGATTACGTGCTGCGGGGTTTCAACAAGCAGTTCGACCGGGAAGACGTGAGAGCAGTCTCGAAGATGTTCGCGGAGGCGGGAATCAGGCGGCGCGGGTTCCTGATGCTCGGCGCCCCCGGCGAGACGAGAGACACCGTTGAGGAAAGCTTCGCGTTCGCCGATTCGCTCAATCTGGAGGCGCTGAAGGTAACCCTCGGGATCCGGATCTATCCGCACACGCCACTGGCGAGAACCGCGGCCGCGGAAGGGATTATCCGGACGGACGACGATCTGCTGCGGCCGCGCTTCTATCTGGCGCCGGCGCTGGCGGACTGGCTGCCCGGGCGGGTGGCCGCGTACCGGGCTTCGCGCCCCTGGGTGGTGTGATCCGCACGCTGAAGCCGCGCTGAAGCCTGCGGCCTGGAGTTTCTACATTTTCGTGAGATTTTATGGTCGCTGGGGTTGCTGGGGAACCTGTGTTGCGATGGCGGTGCTGATGAGGTGGTTGAAGGGATCGACGGCGCGGAGCGCGGATCGGATCCTCCGTCTCTGCGGGTTTGGTGCGCTCGGCCGACCGCTGGCCTGGTCCAGTGCGGGACGGCAGGCGAAACCGCCTGCCCCGCCCCACCAAACCGCGTGTCTCAGCGGGCAGAAATATAGAAACTCCAGTCCGCAGGCTGAAGCGCGGCTGAAGCGTGCGCCACGGGCAAACTCAGGACACTTCCTGCGACTGGTCGAGCGGGTAGATGCGGCCGGTCGTCATCGTGGTAATCGAGAGATAGAGCACAAGCAGCGCGAACTGCTCCACCGCCTCCTCATCGCTCACTGGATACTGGACGATCGCGCGGCCGCGAATCCTCTGCCACCGGTCGCGGGGGAAGTCATCGGGCGGCAGGATCGGCCCAGGCGCCAGCGCATTGACGAACAATCCCCTGCCGCCGTACTCGAGTGCCATGGTCCGGGTCAGCGAGGCGACCGCCGCCTTCGTGACGACGTACGGAAGGTTCGACTTCTGGGGCTTGCCGATGGACGTGATGTCCGCAATGTTGATGATGTGGGATCCGGGGGGCATCAGGGGCACGATGAACTGCGTGGGGAAGAATGTCCCCAGCACGTGCGCGGCGAAGTTCTCCTCCCAGTCGGTCGCGGTAACTTTCGCGATCGCGCCCGGCCGGTAAACGGACGCCATGTTCACCAGGATGTGGATTTGAGGGAACTCCGCACGAACCTGCTCCACCGCCGCTTGCACGCTCGCCGGCAGCGAAACGTCCGTGCGCACGGCAAGCGCCTGGACTCCCAGCGCGCGCGCACACGCTACCGTCGCGAGCGCTTCCGTTTCCGAGTGCCGGTAGCCTGTAATGATGTTGACGCCCTGCTCCGCCAGCGCGCGCGCCACGGTTTGGCCGATCCGTTTTCCTCCGGTAATCCAGGCAGTCCTGCCCTTGAGCCGGTCGAGGTGTTTCTGAACGAGCGTCATCGCTGCCCGAGCAAAGGCTGAATCGCTTTTTCGAGGGCGGGCAGATCGGTTTCGCCGATAAACGCCCTCGCCTTCCGGCCCTGGCGGTCGTACAGGAACAGGGCAGGCAGCGCGCCGCTCCATTTCGGATCGATGGCGTCGATAAACTTGTCATCGTTTTTCGCGCGCTTGATATACGCGAGCCCCGTCACGTGCTGCTGGTCGATGAAGCTGGCCGCTTCAGCCTCCTGCTCGGGCTCGTTCGCCGAAACTGTCACCAGCTTCAATCCCCGCTTGCTGTAGAGCTTTTCCAGTTTCACCAGTTGCGGCATCTCGGCGCGGCAGGGCGCGCACCACGTGGCCCAGAAATCGACCAGCAGCACCTGGCCTTTGCCGGACGCAATGAGTTTGCGATACCCGGCTTCATCGATCGGAACAAGAGCCCGCGGCGCGGCGGCCGCGGCAGTCCCCAGGAGCAGCAGGGCAAACAGCCCGATTTTTCGATGCATCACGATGTCTTTTTCACTCGCTTGATGGTGCACCCGAACGCCTTCGTCCGGTCCGGAACGACGGGCCTGCCCGCCAGCAGCGAATCGAGCGCTTTCCTTAGCCGCTGATCCGTTACGCGGGCCGGGACCTGAGAATCGTCAATTGAGCCGTGGTACCGGATCGCCCCGGACTTGTCGAGCACGAAGGATTCCGGAGTGACTTGCGCG
>JAMCRM010000045.1:0-2659 GCA_023380575.1 Acidobacteriota bacterium
GGCTCAAACAGGCTTTCTACCGGCTGCAATACACTTACGACGCTTCCGGCGTGCTCACCCGCCAGCGCGACCTGCTGACCAAGCTGCTGCGCATCACCGAGGCGCGCTATTCCGTCGGCAAGGCCGCCCAGCAGGACGTCTTCAAGGCCCAGACCCAGATCAGCATCATCGAGACGCGGCTCGTCAGACTGGAACAGGAACGGCAGAGCCGGGAGGCGGAGATCGACAGTCTTCTGAACCGCGCCCCGGGAACCCCCGTCGGCCGCCCGGAAGCCGCAAAGCCGAAAGAACTCGCCTTCAGCCTGGAAGAGTTGTTCGCGGCGGCCAATGAGAATTCCCCGATTCTGCGCCGCGATCAGAAGACGATCGAACGCACCGAACTGGCCGTCAACCTGGCGCGCAAGGATTACTACCCCGACTACACGCTCAACGCGGGCTATTTCAATATGGGGTCCATGCCGCCCGTGTACGAGTTCCGCGCGGATTTCAAGCTGCCGCTCTACTTCTGGCGGAAACAGCGGGCCGGCGTCGCGTAGCAGGCCGCCAGTCTCTCGGAGGCGCGGCAGAATTACCAGGCGACCGGCCAGACTTTGCATTTCCGCATCAAAGACGATTACCTGATGGCGGAAACTTCCGGGCGGCTGATGAAACTCTACAGCCAGACGGTGGTGCCGCAGGCGAGCCTGGCGCTGGAATCTTCACTCGGCACTTACGAAGCGGGCACCGTGGATTTCCTGTCCGTGCTCTCGAATTTCAGCATAGTGCTCGATTACGAATTGAATTACTACGAGGAAGCGCTCAGTTACGCGCTGGCGCTGAGCCGTCTTGAAGAGTGGACGGGCCGGGAGTTGACCCAGTGAGGAAAGTGCTGCTCCTGGCCGTCATCGCAGCCGCTTTTCTGGGCGGGTACTTCTTCCGGTCCGCGAGGCAAGTCGCCGCGCAGGCGCGCGCCAAAGCCGCTCGGAAGATTCTGTACTATGTCGATCCCATGCACCCGGCGTATAAGTCGGACAAGCCGGGCATCGCGCCGGATTGCGGCATGAAACTGGAGCCGGTCTACGCGGATCAGGCGCCGGCCGACGAACTGGAGACGGTACACGCGGACGATGCAGCCGCGTTCCCGGGCGCGGTGCGGATCAGCACGGAAAAGCAGCAGTTGATCGGCGTGCGCTACGGGAAGGTGGAAGTTGCCGGCGGTACCCGAGTGATTCGCGCCGAGGGCAAAGTCGCCTATGACGAGACGCGCATCGCCCACATCCACACCAAGGTGGATGGCTGGATCGACAAGGTCTTCGTCGATTTCACCGGGCAACTGGTGAAGAAGGGCCAGCCCCTGCTGACCATCTACAGTCCCGAGATGCTCGCCTCGCAGAACGAACTTCTGCTTGCGTCGAAGGCCCGGGACATCATGAAAGGCAACCCGCTCGAATCCGCCCTGGATAGCAGCGAATCGCTGCTGCGGGCGGCGCGCCGGCGGCTCCAGCTTTGGGATATCAGCGACGCGCAGATCGACGAGGTCCTGAAGACGGGCCAGCCCATCAAGAACATCACCCTGTACTCGACGATCTCCGGTTACGTGACCGGCCGCAAGGCGTTCGCCAACCAGAAGGTCACGCCCGAACTGGACCTCTACACCATCGCCGATCTGGGCCGCGCCTGGATTATCGCCGATGTCTTCGAGAACGAAGCCGCTTCGGTGCATGTGGGGCAGCAGGCGCGCGTATCGCTCTCCTACGATTCCGGCAAGTCCTTCACGGCCACGGTGAGTTACATCCAACCCGAAGTCGATCCCGTGACCCGCACCCTGAAGGTACGGCTGAACGTGGACAACCCCGGGTACGTGCTGAAGCCGGACATGTACGTCAACGTGGAGTTCCGTGACAGCGTGCCGCCAAGCCTCACGGCGCCCGCGGAAGCCGTGCTGGACGGAGGCGAGAGAAAGACCGTATTCGTGGCGCGCGGCAACGGCTTCTTCGAACCGCGCCGCGTGGAGACCGGCGAAACCAACGGCGGCCGCATCACTATCCTGAAGGGACTCAAGGCGGGTGAGACCATCGTCACCTCCGGCAATTTTCTGATCGATTCCGAAAGCCAGTTAAAGGCTGCCGCCTCGGGTATGACTCATGATTAACCGGATCATCGAGTTCTCCGCAATAAACCGGTTCATTGTCTTTATCCTGGCCAGCGCGGCGTTTCTGGGCGGGATCTGGTCCATCCTCAACGTGCCGCTGGACGCGCTCCCCGACCTGAGCGACACGCAGGTGATCGTCTATTCGCGCTGGGACCGCAGCCCGGACATCATCGAGGACCAAGTCACATATCCGATCGTCACCGCCATGCTGGGCGCCCCCAAGGTCAAGGACGTCCGCGGGTTTTCCGATTTCGGCTACTCCTACGTTTACATCATTTTCGAAGAGGGTACGGACCTTTATTGGGCTCGTTCGCGGACGCTCGAATATCTCTCCAACGTGCTGCCGCGGCTTCCGCAGGGAGTGAAGACCGAACTCGGGCCCGATGCCACCGGCATCGGCTGGGTTTTCCAATACGCGCTGGTGGATACCAGCGGCAGGCACAGCCTGGCGGATCTAAGGTCCTACCAGGACTGGTATCTGCAATATTACCTGAAGGCCGTGCCCGGCGTGGCCGAGGTGGCGCCGCT
>JAMCRM010000045.1:2669-3127 GCA_023380575.1 Acidobacteriota bacterium
TTTATGGAGGCGAGGATCAGTTCGGAGCGGTCGTAAGCGGTCACCACTTTAACCCCCGCGGGCAGACCGGGTTCGATATCGTGCAGTTTTTGCTTGACGCGCTCAATCACGTCGAGCGCGTTCTCGCCCTGGCGCATGACCACGATGCCGGAAACCACGTCGCCGTTCCCGTTCAGGTCCGCCACGCCGCGCCTCAGGTCCGGGCCGAGCGTCACGTCGCCGATGTCTTCAATACGAATCGGGAAGCCGTGCGTGCGGGGAACAACGACGTGGGCGGACGCCTGCTGGAATTCGGCGGGGCCGAATACATGGTGCGCGGCCGCGGGTACGCGCGATCCACCGAAGACATTGGCAAGATTGCCCTCGCGCGCAACCAAAGCGGCATCCCGATTCGTATTGAAGACATCGGCGACGTGACGCTCGGCCCGGACCTGAGGCGCGGCGTGGCGGACCTGAAC
>JAMCRM010000046.1:0-1143 GCA_023380575.1 Acidobacteriota bacterium
CGAGTTCGCCGGCAAAAACATTCTGTACCGGGCGCACGCGGCGGCCGGCGCCGCCGGGCACTTCGGCAAGCCGCTTGAAGAGGTGCGGACCGGGATCCTGCAGGCCCGCCGCAAGCTGCTGGCGGCGCGCCAGGGGCGCCCGCATCCCCACCTGGACGACAAGGTCCTGACCGCCTGGAACGGCCTCATGATTTCCGCGCTGGCTCGGGCGGGAGCGGTGCTGAATGAGCCCGCCTACCTCGACGCCGCCGTCCGCGCGGTTGAATTTCTCGATGCGCGCATGCGCCGGCCCGATGGTGTCCTGCTCCGCCGCTACCGGCAGGGCGAAGCCGCTATCCCGGGCTTCCTGGACGATTACGCCTTCCTCGCCCAGGGTCTGCTGGATCTCTATGGGGCGGGCCTGACCGAAAAGCAATCCGAGCTGTTCGAAGATCGCCAGGCGGGCGGCTTCTATAGCGTCCCGGCCGATGATGCTGGCCTCCCCTTGCGGGTGAAAGACGATTACGACGGCGCCGAGCCGTCCGGCAATTCCATTGCGGCGTTGAACCTGCTGCGGCTGGCGCGCATCACGGATCGTGGGGATTTGCGGCGCTCGGCCGAGCGGACGCTGGACGCCTTTGCGGGACGCGTCCAGGCTATGCCCGCCGGGCTGCCGCAAATGCTGGCCGCCTGCGAGTTCGCCCTGGCGGAGCCGCGCGAGGTGGTGGTGGTGGGGGAGAAATCCTCGGCGGACACCCTGGAACTGTTGCGCGTGGCACACGCCCGTTTTCTGCCTTCGGCGGTGCTGCTGCTAGTGGAGAACGGGCGCGTCCCCGGCGGCAACCCGGCGCTGGCGGCGCTGCGCAAAATCGAAGGAAGGGCGACGGCCTACGTTTGCCGCAACTATGCCTGCGAGCTGCCCACCACGGACCCGGCCCGCTTTGCCGAGTTGCTACAATAAGAATTCCACAGGCACAGGAGGAACCATGGAAAGACCCGCGGCCATCACCGTGCAAGGCACCCCTGTTACGCTGGTCGGGCCGGAGCTGAAGCCGGGCGACAAAGCTCCCGATTTCAAGACGGTGGACGTCAACAGCAAGCCTGTGACGCTGGCCGGCACCGGCCGTGGCGTGCGTATTTTCAGCGTGCTGCCGTCGCTCGACA
>JAMCRM010000046.1:1153-9074 GCA_023380575.1 Acidobacteriota bacterium
GTCTGCGATTCGCAGACGCGGCGCTTCAACCTGGAAGCCGCCAAACTCCCCCACGTGGATATCCTGACCGTGAGCATGGACCTGCCTTTCGCCCAGAAGCGCTGGTGCGGGGCTTACGCCGTGGACCGGGTGAAGATGCTTTCGGATCACCGCGAGGCCTCCTTCGGGCTGCATTACGGAACTTTGATTAAGGAACTGCGCCTGGAGAGCCGCGCCGTTTTTGTGGTGGACGCGGAAGACGTGATCCGCTACGTGGAGTACGTCAAAGAGCTCACGGACCACCCCAACTACGAAGCCGCGCTTGCCGCCGTGAGGCTGGCCATGGCGCAGGGCGCCTGACGCCGGGAATCCAGCCTGTTCACGCAACTCTTGTCCCCCAGCTTCGCTCCCGAAAAGGCCCTCGGCCGGGCAGTGGGCAGTCCACTGGTGCCGGGACGCCTCACCATCGGGCGGGCATCGTGGCCGGCAACATCGTCGGCTTTGCCCGTGTAGCCGTCAACGCCTACCTGCTGGGCACGCACAGCCGCGCGGACGCCCTGGCGGTGGCGGTGGGACCCGTGGACGCGCTCAACGGCCTGTTGATCAATTCCATGGTTTTCGCGTTCGTGCCCATGCTGACCCAACGCAAGGGCGCGGAGCGCACGGCGCTGTTTCTGAAACTGAGCCGGTTTTTCAGCACCTGCTTTTCCGTACTGGTGGCGCTGGTGGTGCTGCTGGCGCCCTGGCTCATCCACCTGCTGGCGCCCGGGCTGGACCCCCGCTTCGAATCGACGGCCGTCACTAACCTGCGCATCATTTCGCTTTCCAGCCTGGCGGCGGGGCTGGTGGCGGTTCGCTCCGCCCTTCTCTATACGGAGCGCCGCTTTGCGCCCACCGCCTTCTACCAGGCTTGTCTGAACCTGTTCACGGTAGCGGGCGCGCTGTGTTTGTGGGACGTCCTGGGGGTTTACGGATTCGCGATCGGCTACACCGTGGGAGCCTGGGTGCAGTATGGCATCGTGTGGTGGTGCGCGCGTTCCAGCCTGGAGAAAGGGCCGCTGCCGGCCTGCCCCGTGCCCTGGCGCGAGATTCTGGCCAGGCCGTTGGGCATCCTGGCGTTCACCAGCGGGCTCGCCGGCAACATGATCTTCACGCGCGCCTGGGCCACGCAGGCCGGACCCGGCATGGCGGCAGCGTTCGATTATTGCTGGCGCGGCGTGAGTGTGCCGCTGGCGTTCCTGGTGAGCCCCATATCCAATTCGCTGTTGCCGGAAATCGCCCGGTTGCGGAGCCAGGGGCGCTTGCGGGATGCCTTCCGGCTGATTGACCGCACGGTGGCGTTGGCCGCCCTGGCCGCGGTGGCGGGATGCGGCTTCGCTATAGCCCTGCGCGAACCGGCCATCCGGATCCTGTTCCAGCGCGGCAGTTTCACGGCCGAATCCACCACCCTGGTGACGGCGGTGTTCCTGGGGCTGGCCCCCAGCATGATCGGCTGGAGCCTCATGGAGCTGATCTCGCGCTCGCTGTTTTCGATGGACCGCCCGCAGTTGCCTGTGATTACCGCCGCGATCCCCGCCGCCGTTAACGTGGCGGTCACCCTGGCCCTGGGAGTGCGCGCGCCGCAGTTTGTGGGTTTAGGAGCCTCGCTCGGCCTGATGACCGGCTTCGCGGTGCTGTTCGGGCTGGCCCGCGGCAGACGCAAGGCTTGGGCATAAAAAGACCCACATTCCCTCTTTACATGTATAGGCGCTCATGATATAGAACATCTATATATGGACCTGCTGCAAGGCACGCTGGATATGTTGGTGCTGCGGACGCTGGTTTTGGGGCCGCTGCACGGCTACGGTATCGCGAAGGCCATCCGCAACACATCGAATGAGGCCCTGGATATCGAGTTCGGTTCGCTCTACCCATCCCTCAAACGCCTGGAGTTGAAGGGCTGGGTGGCATCGCGATGGGAAACGTCGGAGAGCAACCGTCGGGCCAAGTTCTACAGGCTCACCGCCGCCGGAAAGAAGCAGCTTGCGCGCGAGCGGTCCAAATGGGCGGATTTCGTTGACGCCGTGGCGCGGGTGATGGGGCCCGCTTCGGGAGAAAGCATGTAATGCCACCGCGATGGAAGTACCTGATTCCCGGATGCCGGCGCGAAAAAATGGAAGTAACTGATTCCCGGATGCCGGCGCGCGGAAGAGCGCGAGATGCAGGAAGAGATGAAAGCCCTGGCGGAGATAGCGGGGCGGCGCGAACTCGGCAACCTGACCCTGGCGGCGGAAAACGCGCGGGCGGTGTGGGGCTGGACGTGGCTGGAGAGTCTTCTGGCAGATATCCGGTTTGCTATCCGCACTTTGCGCCGCCAACCGAGCTTCACGGCTGTGGCGGTGCTTTCGCTGGCCCTGGGAATCGGCGCCAATGCGGCGATCTTCAGCCTGATGGATGCCGTGCTCTGGCGCGACCTTCCCGTGCGCGAACCGGAGCGGCTGGTCATGTTCGGCAGAAACCCGTGGTCGTATTTCAGCTACACGCGTTTTGCTGAAAACACCGGTGGTGTGATGGAGAGCGTGATCGCGGCATCGTACGCCGAGGTGCGGCGCCTGGATACCGGCGGGGGACCGGAGCGCGGCACGGTACAACTGGTGAGCGGCAATTACTTCAGATCGCTGGGAGTAGACGCACAATTTGGGCGAGTCATCACCCCGCCGGACGATCGGCGCAGCAGCCCCGCGCTGGTCGCCGTCCTGAGCCACGCCTATTGGCGAAGGGCATATGGCGGCCGCCCCGTGCTGGGTCAGCGGATTCGCATCGAGAAGACTCCGTTCACGATTATCGGGGTGGCGCCGCCGGAATTTTTCGGGGTTTACGTGGGCGCGATTCCCGACGTATGGCTGCCCGTGAGCGCGACGGACAGGGTGTTGCGAGAGCCGTTCCGGCTGGATGCAAAGAATGCCAATTTCCTGCTGACCCTCGGGCGGCTCCGGCCGGGCATCAGCCCGGAACAGGCTTCCGCCGTTCTGACGCCGCTCGCCATTCAGATCGATATCGAACGGGGCGGGATGCCGCCCAATGAAGCGGACCGTAGAGCGCTGTTCGCCCAGAAGGTCGGGCTGGAATCGGTGACGAAAGGGGTTTGCTTTCTGCGCTACCGGTTTGCGAAGCCCTTGCACATCGTGTTCTGGATGGTGGGGATCGGGTTGTTGCTGGCCTCGGTGAACGTGATGAGCCTGCAATTTGCGCGTGCGGACGAGCGGCGGAGAGAGCTGACCGTGCGGTTGGCCATCGGCGCGGGCCGCTGGCGCATTGCGCGGCAACTGCTGACGGAATCGATGGTGATCGCGCTGGCCGGTGGGCTGATCGGCATAGTTCTGAGAAAACCGCTGGCGGAAGCGGTATTATCGCTGATTGCCGTGGGGGCGGACCCGGTGCGCCTGAACTTGGCAATGCACCCGGGCATCCTGCTCTTTGTGGTTGCGGTTTCGGTAGCGGCGGCGCTGGTGTCGGGAACACTTCCAGCCATGCGGGCTACGCGCGGAGACCTGCTGCCCGGCCTGCAACAGGCATCGCGTGCGGCCACCGCGGCGCCTGCTCGCCGCGTGCTGGGGCGCGCGGTGGCGGCGGTGCAAATAGCGCTCTCGCTGGTGCTGGTGGCAGCGGCGTGCCTGTTCGCATCCAGCCTGCATCAGTTGCGTCAATTCGATGCGGGAATGAAACGCGACCGCCTGCTGGTGGTGGATGTGGACCCGGCGGCTGCCGGCTACCAGGACCTCCAAATCATCGCGCTCAATGCGCGTCTTCGGGAGCGCCTGGCCGCCGTGCCGGGAGTGCAGGCCGTGAGCTTTTCGCAGAACGGCATCTATTCGGGGCGGAACTACGATACCTCCTTCCATGCCGATGATGTTTCCCCCACGGCGCTCAATCATTCGACTTACGACCACGTGGGCCCGTACTTTTTCACCACGGTTGGCGCGCGGGTGATTGCCGGCCGCGATTTCACCGAACGCGATCTGTCGGGCGCGCCGAAAGTGGCCATTGTGACCCGCGAGTTTGCACGCCGTGTCTTTGCGGGGCGCGGTGCCATCGGCCGCAACCTGTACATTCAAACGGGTAAGGATACGACGGCAACTCACCAAATCGTGGGAGTGGTCGAGGACATTCGCAACGACGTGCGCTGGCCGCTGCCCATGTTCTATTTTTGCCAACTGCAAACCCAGACGCAGGCGTTCAGCACGCGCTTCCTGGTGAGGACGCGCATCGATCCCGCGGCCGTGATCCCGGCTCTGCGCGCGGCGGTGCGGGCGGAAAACGCGGCCTTGCAGGTGGATCAGATCGATTCGGCAGGGGATCTGTTCGACCGGACGCTCTCGACCGATATCTTAATGGCCATGCTGGCCTGGGGTTTCGGCGTCCTGGCCATGATATTGGCGGCGGTGGGGATCTATGGATTGCTCTCCTTCGACGTCACCAGGCGTACCGGAGAGATCGGCATCCGCATGGCCCTTGGAGCGAAGAAGAGCGACGTCATCGCGTTGGTCATGAAAGATGTTGCCCTGATCTGTGGCGTGGGGGTGGTGGCCGGTTCGGTGGCCGCCCTGATGATGTCAAAGGTGGTAGAAAGCCTGGTATTTCAGATAAAAGCCGGAGATCCGAGGATCGAGTTGGCTGCGGCGGTGATCCTGATTGCCGTGGCCGCAGGCGCGGCCTGGATTCCGGCGCGGCGCGCCGCGCGCATGGACCCCATGGCTGCGCTACGGAACGAATAGGCGCTCCCGTTCCCATCTCTGCACGCGATTTCCGCAAACCGTAATTGGGTTGTCATCGCCCCTTAACAATTTCCCGCTAACCTGTTGACGTTCCACAAAAGGAGCTCTTCAGATGTACCGAAAGCGAAATCTAATTGCGGTCCTCCTCGTCCTGTCGGCCGGATTGTGCACCGCCGCCGATAACGTGGCTACGGCGGACGATATTGCGCAGCTCAAGGCTCTAATCGCCGCCCAACAGGCTCAAATCAATGAAATGCGCCAGGCATTGGAGCAGCGGAAGCATGCTGCGGCGGATGCTCGGCCGCGGCCCACATCGCTGGGCGAAGTAGCCGGCACCACGCCGGTGGTGCCGCCAGCCGCCGCCGTGCCGGCGCAGATCACGCCTCTTCGCGACACTTCCAGCCCGCTGCAGTTACACGTCGGCTCCGCCTCGATCACCCCGGTGGGATTCATGGATTTCACCACGGTCTACCGCACCCGGACAGGCGGCAGCAGCATCGGCACGAACTTCGGCAGTACTCCGTTCGCGAACACGGTTCCGGGCCAGCTTGGCGAATTCCGTTTCAGCGCGCAGAACTCGCGCGTAGGCCTGCGCGTGGACGCTAAAGTGCACGGCGCCTACGTGCTCGGCTACCTGGAGTCCGATTTTCTGGGTTTCTCACCCGGCAATGCGGCCGTCTCCAGCAACAGCAACAGCCTGCGCATGCGGCTCTACTGGGTGGACGTGAAAAAGGGCAAATACGAAATTCTGGGTGGGCAATCCTGGAGCCTGCTGACGCCCAATCGCGTGGGTCTCTCGCCGCTGCCCGCCGACCTGTTCTACAGCCAGGATATCGACGTGAATTACCAGCTCGGGCTGGTCTGGGCCCGCAACCCGGGCTTCCGCTTCGTGTATCATGCGGCGCCCCGCATAACGATGGGGCTGGCCGTGGAAGCGTCGGAACAGTACGGGGGCGGTTCCGCCGGCGGCGGCGTGGTCACGCTGCCCTCGGCGCTGGCTTCGGCATATTCCAGCCAGGTGAACACCGGCGGCAATACCTTCGGCGTGCCCAACCAGCGGCCCGACGTGATCGGCAAAATCGCCTTCGATCCGCGCGTGGCCGGGCGCAACATGCACATCGAGTTTGCCGGCCTGTGGAGCGGGTTCCAATTCTACAACCCGGTCACCCAAACCCGCTTCACCAAGCAGGGCGGCGGCGGCTCCGTCAACCTGAACCTGGAACTGGTCAAGAACTTCCGCCTGATTACGAACAACTTCTACAGTAACGGCGGCGGGCGGTATCTGTTCGGCCAGGGTCCCGACCTGATCGTGCGCGGCGACGGCAGCCCTTCGTTGGTACACGCCGCCTCCACGGTTTCCGGCTTCGAATACCAGCCCAGCGGTAAGCTTCTGCTCTACGCCTATTACGGCGGCACGTATTTCGGAAGGAACGTGGCCGTCGATCCGGCCAACGGCAAACCGGTGGGCTATGGCTACGCAGGCTCGCCCAACAGCCAGAACCGGGCCATCCAGGAGGCCACCTTTGGCTTCACCAATACCTTCTGGAAAGATCCCAGATATGGCGCTTTGCAGTTCATGGGACAGTATTCCTATCTGACGCGCAATCCGTGGTCCGTAGCGGCGGGCCAGCCCTTGAACGCGAATAACAATATGGTGTTTCTGAACCTGCGCTACCTGCTGCCGGGTGCGGCCCCAACCATGGAGTAACAAGGAAATAAAGATGACCAGAAAACAGTTTGCCTTAAGCCTGTCGTTGGCTGGTGCGGCCGCCGCGGCGGTATACGGGTCGGTGTTGATCAACGGGGCCGGAGCGACGTTCCCGTATCCCATCTACTCGAAGTGGTTCAATGAATTCTCGAAACTGCACCCGGGCGCACAGATCAATTATCAATCCATCGGCTCCGGTGGAGGCATCCGCCAGTTGAGTGAGGGCACCGTGGATTTCGGCGCCTCAGATATGCCGCTAACCGACGAGTTGATGTCTAAGATGAAGGTGAGGCCGCTGCACTTCCCCACCGTACTGGGCGGCGTGGTGCCAACCTACAACGTACCGGGCATCAAAAGCGATCTGCGCTTCACCCCGGAAGCCCTGGCGGGCATCTACTCCGGCAAGATCACGAAATGGAACGACCCGGTGCTGCGCAACGCCAATCCGGGCGCCGACCTTGGCGCGCACCAGATCATCGTCGTGCACCGCGCCGATGGCAGCGGCACCACCTTCGTGTGGACCGACTATCTCTCCAAGGTCAACCCGCAATGGAAGAGCAGCGTAGGCGCCGCAACCTCCGTACGCTGGCCGGTGGGGCTGGGCGCTAAAGGCAATGAGGGCGTGGCCGGGCTGGTCAAGCAGACAGCGTATTCGATCGGCTACGTGGAACTGATCTACGCCATTCAGAATCACCTTGGCTACGGGGTGGTCCAGAACGCGGCCGGCAATTTCGTAAAGGCCAATCTGAACAGCGTGACGGAAGCGGCGGCCGGGGCCGCCCGCAACATGCCCGACGATTTCCGGGTTTCCATCACCAACGCGCCGGGCAAGAACGCCTATCCGATCTCCACATTCACGTGGCTGCTGGTCCCCGCCAAAATTGAAGATCCGGTGAAGAAGAAGAGCATCACGGACTTCCTGCGCTGGATGCTGGAGAGCGGCCAGAAATACAATGCCGCGCTGGGCTACGCGCCTTTGCCGCAGCAGGTGGTCGCCAAAGAGCTGCGCGCCATCGCGCTGGTGAAGTAAAAGGCCGGCACTGTCCGGTTTCGGACAGCGCTCGTCCCACAAACGGACGGTCACGGAAACCCCGCCTCGGCCCAATCCCTTCTGATGCATGATGTTAGGATTGGGCCGTGGTGTGCTCTTCCCGCGGCCGGAGGTACGATTGAAGACACTACTCGCCGATCTGCGATTTGCCTTCCGGATGTTCTCGAAGACGCCCGGGTTCGTCGCCGTTGCCGTGTTGACGATTGCCATCGGGGTGGGCGCCACCACCTCGATGTTCAGCGTGATCTATAACGTCTTCATCGACCCCTATCCGTATCGGGACCCTGATCGGATCGTGTTCTTCCGATCGATCGATTCGGAGGGGCACAGTCTTTTCGCTACCGCCACCTTCGACAAAATTCGCGAACTCCGTAAACGTGCGACGACCCTTGAAGATGTCGCTTTTGCCCGGCAAAAGACCATGGTCCT
>JAMCRM010000047.1:0-2947 GCA_023380575.1 Acidobacteriota bacterium
GAGGAATTCAAACTGGAAACCACCGCCCACGCCCTTGTTGAAGCGCTGCGTGCCGTCGGCCAGGAGTCCCGGGCGCGTCGAGAAGGCCCAGTCGCGCGTGTCCGTCAGGCGGCGGTTCCAGAACCACCGGCCGAACAGGCGCTGCCGGTCCGAGATGTTGTAGTCGAACCGGTTCATGATCGAGTTGAAGTGCAGCAGGTCGCGCGAGATCGTGTTCAGGTAATTGTACGAGCCTTCCGGCGTGACTACGCCGGGGACATTGTTGGGCACAGGATAGATCGCCCCGTAATACTTGTAGACGGGGTTGAGGACCGGTATGCCCTTGTTGCCGGGGAACGGAGTCCGCACGACACGGCTGCCCTCGCGGCGGGCGGAACGCGGATCGTAGATTGTGTACTTGGTGGCGTCGATCGCCTGCATATCCGAAAAATCGCCTTGGCGCCAGGCCATCTTGGGCACGGTGCGGTTGGGACTGTCGCTGTCCGGCTTGCTCTCGTAGCTGCCGTTATAGCTGAAAAAGAAGAAAAACCTGTTCGTGCCGTTGTAGATTTTCGGCACGCGCACGGGGCCGCCGAGGGTGGCGCCGAAATTGTTGGACCGCCCCGGCGTCTGCTTCTGGTCACCAGGCTTCGCCTTGCCCTGCCGGACCGCATCTTCGAATGCGAGGCGCGTGAAGTGCGGCGTGGCGTTCCACCTCTGCTGCCAGTGCTGGTCGTACAGGGATCCGTGGTATGCGTTTGTCCCAGCCTTGGTCATGACATTGATGGTCGCGCCGGAGGAGTGGCCGTAGGAGGCGTCGAACGCGGTGGTTTCCAGTTTGAATTCCTCGATGCCGTCGGACGGGGGTACAAATCCGACCCGGCGGTTGGTGCCGGTCACGGGCGCACCGTCGATGGTGTACTCGTTCTGGCCCACGTTCCCCGACGTGTTGAACGAGGAGGTCCCGCCGTTATCCGAAGGCCGGCGGAACTCGGGCTGACCGGTCCACTGCATGCCCGGCGCCAGCGCCGAGAGAGTGAACGGGTTCAGGTTCGAAACGGGTAGCTGTACAATCTGTTTCTGGTCGATGACGCGTCCGCCGGAAGCGGTGGTGGTGTCCAGCAGCGGCGCTGCCGCCGTCACTTCAATGGATTCCGAAACCTGGCCGACCTGCAACTGGAACTCCAGGTCCAGGCGGCCTGCTACGTTCAGCACCAGCCCGCTGCGGACAGCCTTGCTGAATCCGGCGGAGACCACCGAGACAGTGTACTGCCCGGGGTTCAAGAGGTTTACTTCGAAGATGCCGGCCACGTTAGATGTGGCGCGGTTGATCACGTTCGTTTCGACATTGGTAACGATCACGGTTGCGCCGGGAATGGCGGCGCCTTGTGGGTCTGTTATGCGTCCGGCAATGCTGCCGCGCGATTCCTGTGACCAGCAAATCGGCACGGCAATTAGTAGTGTGAGCAGTAAGTAGAGGAGTGTTTTAATCATAAAGCCGTATCACATGGAGTTGTATGGTCCGTGGACCGCAATGATCTTTCCGGTCTCGGCGGAGTCGTCGAGGATGAAAACGCGATAACGTGCGCCGCCGGGCTCGACGCGCACGACAATGTGCCCGTGTTCGGATGCGAAAGGCGCGCCGCCGATGAATACACGGTTGGCCTCCATCCGGTTGGTGGCGAAAATCTCGCGCGGGCCGGGATAGAGACGGGTAGAAAGCAGCCGCCGCAGAACACGAGTGTCCGGATGACTCGGCGACCACACCGACAGAATATGCACGCGCGGGCGCAACGTGCTCACCAGGAACGCGTTCTCGGTATCGATGTAGCCGTGGTGGTCCAACACATTCACTTCGACAGGGCCGACTGCCTGGGCTACCGGCGTTTCCACATCGTGCCAGGCGGGGGCGCCCTCGTCGGGAACGCCGGGAATATCGCCGCCGGCGAAGTAATCGAACTTGCCATAACTAAGCCGGAACCCGGCACTGCACATGTTCTCGCTCGGGCGGTCGCGCGCGGGGATTTCGGCCAGCGGCGGAAAGTGCTGGCGGGTGTTCGCCGCCACACCCGTCCACACTTCCCCGTTCGCCACCACGTTGCGGATTTCAAAACCGGGATAAGCGGCGCGATTGTGGACCAGAACAATCTGGTCCGCGCGCCCCGGCTTGAAACGCTCCACCCGCATCCCCCGGTTCTCCGACTGCCATTTCAGGAATGCCCGGTAGTTCCGCATCATAGGAGAGTCGAGCGGGCCAGGATAGTTGTAATCGGGCCAGGCGCGGTCGATGATTTTCCGAATAGGAATCTGGTCGCCTACCTCCGTGATTCCGGTCAGCTTGTAGGTTCCGGCGGCAGACAGGCGCGAATCGGGGAACACGTTGCCCATGTGGTCGTCGTGGAAGTGGGAGAGGAAGGCGTAGTCGAGCGCGCCGCCCGAGACGCGCGGGAGCACGCGCCGGACGTAGCGCGCGACCCATTCCCCCGGGGTGCGCGACCCGTCGGGCACCGGGGCTGTCACCCTCGGACCAGTGCGGCTCGTTGCACCCGGATCAGCCAGCATGGTGGTGCCGTCCGGGAAGATGTACAGCACGGCATCTCCCTTTCCGGTGCCGATCCGGTGGATGTCGAGCGTTCCCTCGCTCCAGCCGGCGAGAACCTGGCCCGGCTGCTGTGCGGCGGCGAGCAGCACGCTGGCGATAAAAAGGAAAACGAGCCTGAAAGTCCGAAATTTCATGTTCTGCGGATCATATCACAAGCGAACGGATAGCAAGTCATCACCGAGTGAAATTCTACTGGCGAAGAAGTCTATGTTTGATAGACTCGCGCGAGCCGTGCTTCATAGGGAGGAATCCGGGAGTGGGTGAAAGCTGGAATGGCCGTCGTCGCTATCGTCGTTTTAGGACTGGCCGCGTGGGGCTGCACACCGCGGCGCGGTCACGCGCGTGTTCCCGAATGCATCAGCAGGT
>JAMCRM010000047.1:2957-3335 GCA_023380575.1 Acidobacteriota bacterium
GGCGAAGCGGCGGTCGTTAAGATCTACGGGTTTGAGTTTCTCGTTGATTTCGTTCATATGTTATCCGTAAGTAAGTTCAAATGAGTTAGTAGGTTATTTCTTACGCCGCACACGCGGCGCGAGGAGCACGCCAAAAGCGTATTCTCAACCCGCAAAAGCTCGTCGAGTCCCGTGGTCAGCGCGGCTAACGCTGGCGCAAGCAAAATGGGTCATTGATTACCAGTTTGCGCGCGGGATCAACCTGATCCAGGTCATGTTTTACTCCGCGACGGCGGCGGGGCCGCGTCCTCCCCGCGGTTTCATTGCGGACCCTGGTTTCCCGGCATTGGCCCGATGCGCGACGCGGGCATCATACCAGCGCGTCACGGTAAGTGTCCG
>JAMCRM010000047.1:3345-4542 GCA_023380575.1 Acidobacteriota bacterium
ATCGGCGTGTATCCCCCGTCACTGACCATGTTCATGGACAGCGGCGAGGCCAACAAGGGCGTTCTCGCCCTCGCGCAGAAGCTCCTCGAGAGCCAGCACGATTTCGATTTTATCGACGATTCCGCGCTGAACTCGGCGCTCACTCTTCAAAAGGGTTCTCTGCGGAGCTTGAGCGGCAGCGAATACAGAACCATCCTTGTGCCTGCCGCCAGCGTCGTTTCGAAGGCAGCCCTGGCGCGTTTGCAGGCTTTCGCCGGTCCGGCGGAAAAGTCGTGTTTCTCGGCCGGATTCCATCGTTGGTGATCGAGCCGTCGTGTTCGAGCCTACACTGGATCTCACGCCCGCGGTGCTGGCGGCCTTGCCTCCGGCCGACGTCGCTTTCGACCGACCCGCCGCCCCGGTCAAATACGTGCACCGGCGCTGGCGCGACGCTGACGCGTACTTCTTTCACAACGAGAGCGACCAGCCGTACGCGCGCAAGGCGGTTCTGGCAGGCAGCGGAAAGGTCGAGGTCTGGGACCCCGCAACCGCTTCCGTGTCGCCGCTAGCCGGCGTTTCGGCGGTGAAGGGGTCCCGCTGGAACTGAAGCCTTGGGAGACCCGGTTCATCGTTATTGGAACCGCCGCACCTCGAGCGCCTGCAGCGCGCGCCCACCACGATGCAGGCGGAGCCGTGGCAGGTCGATGATTCTCCATTCTAGCGTTGGCGCTACCTTTGCGCGGACATCCGCTTCGCCACGAAAGTCCACACGTTCTACGCCATCCTGATGGCCTGGCCGGGCGCGGAGGCGATAATTGCATCGCTAGGCGCCGTCAAGGGCTTGAGGCGGCGTCCGTCATGACATCGGCCTTATACGCCGCTTGACGGGCCGCCGCCCGCCGCGGAACGGCTGTCGCGCACGAATTTCCAGATCACGTTCAACACTGCGAGCGCCGGCACGGCGAGCAGCATTCCCAGAAAGCCGAACAGTGCGCCGCCCAGCAACACCGCGAGGAAAACGGCGAGCGCGGGCATCTGGAGCCGCCGGCCCAGGATGCGCGGCGTAAGCACGAATCCTTCGATAGCCTGCACGAACACGCAGACACCCAGCGCGCCCAGCGCATCGAGGAAACCGCGGAACGCCAGGGCCAGCAGGAATGCCAGCGCCATCGCAATCAGCCCGCCGAAACGCGGCACAAGGTTCAGCAGGCCGCAGAC
>JAMCRM010000048.1 GCA_023380575.1 Acidobacteriota bacterium
GTCGTCGATGCTGGTGATGTCGGTGTCGGGCTGGTACAAAGACACCATCTCATCGACGCTTGTGATATTGTTCTGGCACACCGTGGGCATGTCCGAGAGGAACCGGGTGTAGAGCCCGCACATCATGTACTGGACCAGCACCGGCGGCGGCGAAGCGCACGCGGCGGGATTTCCCGACGTGCCGCCGTTGGTCCCCCAAACCGATTCGCTGGCGCCCACCTGCACGCATGCTTTGGCAATCGAAGTGGAAGGCAGCAACCCCTGGGCCCCGATGCGATACACCTGCTGCGTCTCGTCCACATCGGTCGAATCGGTATAGCGGTCGATCAGCAGATAGGGAATCACCGACCCGGTGCCCGACAGCGGCGAAGGCGGATTGGTGCCCCCGGTGGCGGTGCACTGGTAGGCAAAGGTATACTTGCTGCCCGCCGTGAACCCGAAGTTGGGATCTTCGGTGGGGTCCGTGATGCCCTGCGCCGGGATCGCAATCGGCTCGATGTCGCAGGCCGTACACACCGGCGCGCTGAGCCCGGCCACCGCCTGCACCACCACCGGAGTCGAGCGCGACTGTCCCAGCGAGAACAGGCTCCAGAACAGCAGCGGCGCATCCGCCCGCAGGGTGACCTGCGCGTGCCGCGCGGCGGTGCCGTCCGCCTGGTCGAAGATCGAATCTTCGGAGCCCGCCGTGGCGGCGGCCATGGTGGCATAGAACGCCGGCGGGTTCAGTTCGCTGGAAAGCAGGCCGTTGCTCTGCCCGATGAGCAGAGACCCGAAATTGTATTTCGCCCCGTGCCCCGTGCTGTCGTCCACGATCTGATTGGCCGCCTCGGTGGCTTTATCCAGGCTGTCGGTGGTGCCGATCAGTTTCTGCGCCGATACAAGGGCCATGGAAGCCGCCGCCTGGCTCAACTCCCCCTTGATCAGATACAGCCGCCCGAGGTCGAAAGCAAACCCCATGAAAGCAAACAGCACCGGCACCAGGATGATCAGCAGTTGCAGCGACATGGAGCCGGAAGGATGGGGACGCGGAGACACGGGGACACGGAGACGCGGAGGCCGTGGCGTGTCAGTGCCGGCCCGGTTCCTCACTTCCATCTCGTTCACCAGCTCCCTCTCGCCGCAATACGGAAACCCCAATCTCCGCGTCTCCGCGTCTCCCCATCTCCGCGTCTCACTTCGGTTCCTGGTACCCCCGCGGCCCCACAAACTCCACCTTCTTCTCCGTCCCGCCCGGCTTCGCCTCCGTCTTCTTCATCTTCTTCGCCTCTTCCTTGGTCACGGTGGGAAGGAAGGTTTCCGGGAAGTTCGGCAGCGTCGCCGTTTCGTTCGGGCTCAGCGGCTTGACGAAATGCGGCGTGATCACCACCAGCAGTTCGTCGCTGCTCTTGCGCGTCGAGCGGCTGCGGAAGAGCTGTCCCAGAATCGGCACGTCGCCCAGCCAGGGCACTTTATCGATGGTCTGCACCACCCGGTTGTCCAGCAGCCCGGCGATGGCAAAGCTCTCACCGTCCTTCAGGATCACGTCCGTCTCCGCCCTGCGCTGGCTGATTGCCGGAATCAAAAAGCCCTGTAACGTAACCGCATTGGCGAAATCCAGCGAGCTGACCTCCGGGGCCACGTGCAACTGAATCGCGCCGGAAGGCAACACCGTGGGAGTGAAATTGAGCTGCACCCCGAACGGCTTGAACTGCACCGTGATCACCGGCGACACCGAACCGCCCGTCGACGTGGTGGTCATGGTCGGGAAGGGGAACGACCCGCCCGCCAGAAAACTGCCTTCCTTGCCTTCGATCGTAATCAGGTTCGGCTCGGCCAGAATCTGCAGCACGTTGCGCGCCTGCAGCGCCTTGATGGTCGCACCGATGTTCAGGTCCGGGCGGAACACAAAAATATTCAGCAGGTCAGCGAAGTTGATTGTCGAGTTGCTGAAATTCTGGTCCTGGAACTGCAACTGGCTGAAGCGCGGCGGTTGGAACTGTTCGGTGGAAAGGGCGCCCAGCATCTTGTCGTTGCGGCTGAACAGGTTGAACCCGATCTCCTGCAACGCCACGCGGTCCACGCTGGCGAACTTCACCTGCAGCAGAATCTGCCGCGGCTCCGCCGCCGGGGGCGCCTGCAGCAGGTTGATCACGTTCTTGGCGCGCGTGGAAGCGATGCCGGCCGCGCGCTTGGCGTCATCCTGCGAGTTCACTTTCCCGGAGAGCACGATGGTTTCGCCCTGCCCGGTGACCTCTACTCCCGGTCCCGCCGCGGTGTGAATCTGCTGCCGGAAACTTTCGAAATCCGTGGTGTCGGCCGTGACCGAAACGGCATACTTGGCCGGCGCCTGGCCGGTTTCCCAGATGATCACCGTGGTGTTGCCGGTGGACTTGCCGTTGACCATCACTTCCCGCGGGGAGAGCACGACGGCGTCGGCGATCTTGGGCTCCGCCACCGCCACCTTCTGAATGTCCTGGTTGAACTGGAGCAGCTCGCCGCGGCCCTGTGTCAGGACCAGGTTGCGGACCGGTTCCACGGCCCCAACCGGCGTACTCAGCGCGGCCAGCGCCGCCGCTAAAAGGATGGACATCTTCATCGGAACATTTCCTGGACGTGCTTGTCTCCGCGGTACACATCCACCACGATCCGCGGCCTCTCAGCTTCCTTCTTCTTCCTGGCCTCTTCTTCCGCCTTGGCTTTTTCCTCGTCCCGAGGCTTCTTCTCGCCCGTGAGTTCCTGCCACACCTTGGGATCGTCCAGGTTGGCGGCGACAAAGCCGGTGGTGCGGCCGCGCTTGGCGCGCACCAGCCGCGCGCTCACCATCGGATCCAGCACTTCGGTGGTCATGGGTTTGCTGTCGGTCAGGCCCGCGCCGTCCAGCGGATTGCGCAGCGCCAGCCCGAGTTTGCCCTGGTTGCGGGCCAGTTCCAGCTTCTGCGCCTCCTGCGGCGTCAGCACCAGCGTCACCGTGGTCGCCTTGACCTGCTGGCCCTTGGCATCGAGTTGATGCTGTCCCGCCTGAGTGGATTTTCCGACCGCCAGCACCCGCACATTTTGCAGCACCGTGGTGGTGATCGCTTCGGCCATGTTGCCCGGACGCGTGTACATCACGTCCACGTGCGCCCCGGGCTGGATAAACGTGGTGTCGGTAATCGGCACCGTCACCGCGCGGCGGCCCGGCTCAATGGTCGAGGTGATCCCTTCCACCGTAGTCTGGGCGGAGAGCTTGGAAATCGTCAAAGGCTCGTTCGCGCTCACCGGGTAGATGAGCACGCGGCTGAGCGCGTCGCGGTCGGCGAACACGGCCCCTTTGGGCACGTCGCGTTCCGGAATCATGACGGATTTCAAATCGGTTTTCTTCAACAGAGTGCCGACCGGCAGGTCCCGAACCGCCGCCATGATGCGGACCTTGCGCTCCTGTTGCGGGGCCTTCGTCTTGGCGTACAGAAACCACGTCAGTGCCGCGGCCGAGACCCACGCGATGCCGAACAGCATGAATATCCTGCGTCGATCCATTTCAACCTCTGGACATGGGACAGGCTCGCGCCTGCCCCCGGGTTTTGCCGATAAAAATCTCTAACACGCAATTCATCAATTAGTTCCTAACCAGCAGCGTGGCCGTACCATCCCGGTACAGGGGCCGCCACCCGGCCTGTTCCAGGGCCGCCACCAGGGAATAATCATTGGGCAGCAACGCGTGCGTGAATCCGAATCCTAGCACTTGTTGCCGCCATCCGGGACGCACCTGGGCCAGCCGGGCGTACTGGCGCAGAAATCCGGCGCCATAGAGGTCGCTGCGCCCGTCGAAAAACACCTTGCGCCTGCCCTCAAACCGGTAGATCAGGTAGCCGCCAAACTTGTCCGGCGCCAGAATGCGCGCATCCAGAGGCAGCCGGGCCACCTGCGCCGCCGCCGCCACCGGGAACTGGTCCGGCGGGAATCCCGTGCGGGCGGCAATCCCCGGCGCGCACAGCAGCGCGAACAGGAAGCCGGATGCCAGCGCCGGCCAAACCAGCCCCCCGATACGCGAATCGATGGCCCGCAGCCGCGCCGAATAGGCCAGGACCCGGGCCACCGGCAGCCGCAGCCGGGCCTCGCCGAGCGCCTCCGTCACCGCCGCATTCGCCAGCGGCAGCAGGATCAGGGCCACCAGCGGAAGAGCGCGGGCGCTGCGCAGCGCCGAGGCAGTCAGCAGAACACTGAGGAAAAACCACTCCAGCCGCCGGCGGGTGAGCGCCACCGCGCCGCCCAGCGTGCCTGCCAGCACCGCGGCGATGATCTGCGCGGCGCCCTCGGCATGGAAGTTGAAACTCTGGAACTCTCCGATCCGCTTCAGCAATTCCGCATTCTCCAGGTAGGCAAACACGTGCCGGTGAAGGTTCCAGCCATAGGGATTGAGCAGGCTGGCCGCCGCGGCCACCACTGCCGCAAGCGCAAAGCCCTGCGCGCGGCCCCATTCGTCGGCCCGGTCCAGTTCCCAGATCAACGGCCGCAGCCAATGGGAAGCGGCGTAAATCAGGAAAATCAGCGGCCCAAGAAAGAAACTGGCGTGAATATTGGTCCAGGCCACGCTGAACAGCGCCACCGCAACCATTCCCCTGGCCCCCGGCCCCTGGCCCCTGGCCCCCGGCCGGGTTCGTTCCGCCCAGATGACGGTGGCCAGCAGAAACACCCAACTGAGCACGTGCGGCCGCGCCAGCCAGTGTATGTTGCAGGTGGTCAGCATCAGCGGGGCCAGCAGCGCCGCCAGCAGAAAATCGCCGCCGGCCGTCCAGTTGAGGTGGAACCACAGCCACACGCCCAGCGCGATGGCCAACCCGTAAAGCATGGCCACGCCGCTGAGACCGGCGGCGCGGTGGGCGGCGCCCATCAGCGCGTCGGCGCCCCATTCCCAGGCGTACCAGGGTTGGCCGGCACGCGTGAAGGAATAGGGATCGGTGCGCGGCAAGGTTCGCGTCGACAGAATCGCCTCTCCTGTGCGAATGTGCCAGCCGGCGTCGGAATCGCGGAACAGTTTCTGGTAGCCCTGGAAGAGGAAAAGACAATAAAAAAGCACGACCGCGGCGGCGATGCCTGCCAGGTCGGGGGCCCGGAAAAGAATCGCCCTCAGCCCCCTATCCCGCAACATCGCCCGTTCCCGAGCAGCCGCGAACCCGGTTATCGTTCCCGCGGGCACACTTTCAACCAGCCGCAAATGGCACGTCCCGCGGATTACTGCGCGGTCGCGCCGATGCTCGACAGATCTCCCGTAATACTCTGGTACAGGCTCACGACACCCTGCGACAGTTGGTTCACCGTGGTGATCAGCGCCAGGCCAACGGCGGCGACGATCAAGGCGTACTCTACGAGGTCCTGTCCCTCTTCTTCCCTTATCAGACGAATGAGCAACTCTTTCATGACGATCCTTTCGCGGTTTCTGCCTGTTTCCGGGGTTCTCCCGGCAGCGGTCCTACAAACAAACTCCGCAAGCCCGCCTTCCAACGCTGCCAGCGCGTCTCGGCCTGGCCGGCCCGCAGGGTCGCCGGCTTGCCGTCCAGACCAGTGAGCAGGCGGAGGTTGTTCAGTGCGGCTGGGTGGAGCTTATTATACCCCAACGCTGTTTCCAACTCCTTGCGGGCCTCCTCATAGCGGCCCTGTTCCATGAGCGCCGCGGCCAGGTTGTTATGGGCGGAGGCCGGGTCGTTCGCCCGGCGCAGCTCCCCTATCGCCTGTTCTGAATGATTGGCGAGCGCGAGGCCCAGATTGTTACGGGCAAGGGTGTAGTTGGGGTTCGCTTCCAGGGCGGCGCGGAACTCCTGCGCGGCTTCCTCGCGGCGCCCCTGGAGGAAAAGGTTATAGCCCAGATTGTTGTGCAGATAGGCGGATTTGGGAGCGCGCTCCAGCGCCGCGCGATGCCATTTCTCCCCTTCCTTCCATTGCCCCATTTCGTCCCGCACGATTCCCAGCCAGGAGAACGTTTCCGGGGCCCACGTAGGGTGGCTGCGGATAAATGCATCCAGAGTTGCGGCCGCTTCCCGGCGCTGATTCATGGCGCGCATGCCTTTGGCCAGCGCGATCACCGCGTCGGCCGAATCCGGGAACCGGCTGGCTGCCAGGCGCGCATGCTCCAGCGCCAGGTCGGGATAGCCCCGTTGCGCGTACGCCGCCGCCAAGTCCAGCCGCACCTTCAAATTATCCGGTTCGGCCGCCAGCCGCCGCCGCAGGGCGCGAACCTCCAGGTCGCCTTCGCCGGCATCCAGGGCATTGCGAATCTGGCGCTCGAAAACCGGTTGCGGGGGCGGCAAGGTGCTGCCACGGCTGGCAGCCGTCCGGGCATGATGCCCACAGGAAATGCTGAGGGCCGCCGCCAGATAAACTGGATACATTCTTTTCATTGACTTACGTTTCCATCCGCGTAATCGCCAACTGGTCGCCTCGGACTGTTCCACTGGCCCGAATGGTGCCCGCCGGCAGTTCCAGCACCGAATGCGCCGGCAGACAGGCCGAGATCCGCCACGGGCCCACGTTTTCACGAACTTTGCGAACCAGCTTCTTCCGATCCAGATAAACAAGATCAATCGCAAACTTCATGAAAAACGTGTGAACCGCCTCGCAGGGGACAATCCACAAACCCTCGCCGGGCCCCAGACCGGTGTGCTTCAGCAGCCCGGTTCTCCGTTTCGCGCTCGTGTCCGCCAGTTCCGCCCGGTCCGCCAATCCGGTATTACGGGTCTGATTCCACACCGATATTTTCAATTTTCTCCTTATAACACGAAACTTCCGGGCGTGTTGCGGCGCCCCCGCGGGAAAGCAACTTCGCGGCGTCTCGCGGGTTATAGTACATCAACGCGTTGTACTATAGGTGTTCCGCGTCTTGGGAAGGAATACATCTGTGAATCGGAAACTGGCTTTGTTGTGCTTGGCCGCCGCGCTTCCGGCGGCCAGATGGGTGAATGCGCAGATCACCACCGGCGCGACCTTCGGCGAAGTGATCCCGCTGGGCGGCACCCCCTCCGACGTGGTCCTGGACGAATTGCGCCAGCGGCTCTACCTGGTAAACAACAACGCCAACCGGGTGGACATTTTCGATTACGTGACCAACCGCGTGATCGGCAATATTCCGGTGGGCTCCACCCCGCTCGCGGCGGCCATCTCCATGGACAACGGCTGGCTGTACGTTACCAATAACGGGAATTCCACCCTCAGTGTCATCGACCTGTCCAGCAATACCGTCCGGCAGACGGTGCTGCTTCCCTCCCGTCCCGAAGGCGTGGAAGTGGGCCAGGACGGCCGCGTGCTGATTTCCATGGTGGGTTCCGGCGTGGTGGCGGGCGTCCCCCAGAATACTCTCATCGTTTATGACCCCAAGGCCGACCAGGGCTTTCAGCTCCTTCCCGTGCAGGTTCCGGCCCTCCCCACCACCCCTGCGCCGCTGCCGGCCACGTTCCTGCCGCGCCCCATCATGACCTTCCGCGGGCGCCTCATGCGCACCCCCGACGGCCAGTTCATCGTGGGCGTGGTCACCCCCACGAACTCCTCCACTTATATCTTTGTTTATGAGGTCGCCTCGGGCGTGGTGCTGCGCAACCGTACCACCTCGGGACAGTCCTCGGTGCTCTCCATGTCGCCTGACGGGTCCCGTTTCATGACGGGCATCGCCATGTACGATACCACCACCCTGTCGGTGGTCGCCCAGACCAGCAACATCAATGCGCCGTTCCAGTTCACCAGCGCGTTCAATTCGCTCCAGAACGTCGGCGGCAGCGCATTCTCACCGGACGGGAGCACCCTTTACAGCGCCTTCAACGTGGCCACCACCGCGCTCCCTTCGCCCCGGCCGCAGTCTTCCACCCTGCTGATCTCCGACGCCCGTAATCTGGGTATCCGGCTGGGCATCAAAATGCCCGAAAGCCTGGTTGCCAAAATGGTCATGACCAGCGATGGCAGCGAGGCCTGGGGCAGCTCCGAATCCGGCCTGCTCCACCTGCCTTTAGGCAAGCTGTACGATCATCCGATCCTGATGCCGGAAACCACCAGCGTGTTCCTCTCCATGGACGAGTGCAACCGCGGCGTGGCTACCGCCACCCTCAAGATCAACAACCTGGGCAAGGGCCGCCTCACCTACAGCGTGCCCAACACCGGCTCCGCCCTGGTGGCCCAGGTTTCCAGCGGCCTGACCCCTTCCACCATCACCTTCACCATGGAACCGGGGCGTTCCGGAGTGCTGCGCCGGGCGGGCACGAATATCTGGACCAACGTGGGGACCTATTCCGGCAGCCCGTACACGGTGTCGCTGGCCTCTCCGGAAGCCATCAACCTGCCCCCGCTGATACGCGTCTACATGAACTACCGCCAGCCGGACCAGCGGGGCATCGTCTACCCCGTTCCCACCGTGCCCAACAATAACAGCGAGGGCCTGCTGGACCTGGTTCTGGACGAGAAGCGCGGCAGACTCTACATCAGCAATTCCGGCTATAACCGGCTGGAAGTCTTCGACACCAATAAACAGCGCTTCCTCAGTCCCATACCGGTGGGCCAGCTTCCCCATTCCCTGGCCATGAGCCTCGATGGAAATACGCTGTATGTGGGCAACACCGGGGGTGAATCGATCAGCATCGTCGATCTCGACCTGGGCCGCGTGGTGGGCAAGGTGGATTTTCCGACGTTCCCGCGCAACGGGACCGCCAACCCGATTTATCCCCGCACCATGGCCATGGAGAGGAACACGCTGGTGG
>JAMCRM010000049.1 GCA_023380575.1 Acidobacteriota bacterium
CATACTGGGCCGAGACCGGCTCCGGCGGTTTCTCCGGCTCCTTCTTTTCCGCCGTGGGGTTCGGGGCTTCCGAACACGCAACCAGAACAAGGAAAAGCGGGAGGCCAGTGATGATTTTCGTGCTTCGTTTCATAGATTCAGGCCTTGTGCCCCATTGTAGCGGGAATGGCCGAGCCGGGCGCGGTGTTTAATGCCCGGGGCCTTCCTCCTGCTTCTTCGCGAGCAGCAAAAACCGAACGGTGATGTATCCCAACGCCAGAATGGCGGCTGCCAGAATGGCGTGGAGCAGCGCCGGGTTGCGTTCGGTCCAGGGCTTTGGCGGAGCGGTGGGAGCCTGGTAGGCAGGATTCATCTCCTGCGCGCCGGCGGCCAGCAACACCTCCACCCGGTTCCTCTGATGTTGGAGAATCACTGGCAGATCGTAAACGGGGGCCGGCGCTTCGGGATTGCCGTAATAGATCCAATACTGCCCGGCTTGCGGAAGGAACTCGATCTGCCGTTCGAGCGCCAGAAACGAAGCTTTCCCGAAGGGCACCGGCCTGTCGTTGCGGTTCGCGATTCGCAGGCGCAGATAGCGGTTGTGCTGCTCGGGGTACGACAGTGTCAGGGACCGCTCGCGGGGCAAACGGTACAGGAATCCGCTCGCGATTTGCTTCCAGCGGCTGCCATCCCTGCTCGAATCGATTTCAACGGCCCGATAAAAATACGGCGCTGTCGTTTCCAGGCGGATGCGGTCGTGCGGGAGTCCCTGCGTACCCAGATCGAACAGCAGGGTCGTCGTATTCGTGCGGGCATCTTCGCTCCGTGCCGGGGTCAACTCGGCGACCACCCACTGGTCGGCCATCACGTCGAGCAGATACGCTACTTCCTGGTCCGCATATGCAACGCGCAGGTCCGCCAGATCCGGGCGGGAGTTGATGTACACGGCGCGGCCCAACCGGACGGCGCAGACCTTGCCCGCGGCGGGGACAGTCACCGGCTTCCGGTATTTCCAGCGGGGAAACGCTCCGCTCAGTTCGGTGCAGCAGAGAGCCAAAGCGGCGCACAGGACGCCAAAGTGGCGCTGAACTCAATCGACCCTTGTCCGCGGCCGGCCCCCTCATCCTTCCACCAGTGCTCGATGGAACTGCGATACCGCGAGTACAGATACGAAGTGACCAGAAGGAACACGCCCAGCGCGGCGAACGCCGCTACGCGATAGATCCGCTCGATGCGCCACACGTCGTAGAAATACAGCTTCACCACGACCGCCACAATGAGCCCGAGCCCCAGAATCCGGTTGACAGCGGAGCGTGCGGCAACGCCGATCGCGACAAGCAGCACGGCGTAGGCAGCAAGAAGCATCGAAACGGAGGTGCTCTGAATGCTCCTGAGACTCCCGGGCGAGGCGATTTGCGCCGCCCACGCCAGCATTTCGATAATGAGCCCGGCCAGCATCGCGCCGTGCCCGGCCAGATAGGCCGCGAGCGCGGTCCGTCCCAGGTTCATCCAGTATGCGGCCAGCCAGAAACAGACCGCGGTGGTGGCGAACGTCAGGAAACGCACGTTCCAGAACGCCTCCGCAGGGTGGATTGAAGCGTCGAGAAATGCCAGCCGCACGAGCGCCAGAAAACCTACCGCGAGCGCAGCGTACCGCAGCCGGACCTCGCGCGTGCGGGCCGCAATCCACGCCAGCGCCGCGGTCTCGAGCGCCCAGACGATCGTGATGCGGAATCCTGTGAACTGGATGGGCGCCGCGAGCGTCAGCAGCGCGAGGGAAATTCCGAGGTACAGCAGCACGGTCCGCACATCGCGCCGCGCGGATCTCCACAGTCCATACCCGAGCGCCACATGCAGGCCGGCCAGCGCGACCGCGAACAAACCGATGTACGCCGCATACCCGGGCTCGAGCAGGTTGGAGGACACGCCGAAATAGGTTGCGACGTTCAGGGCGGCGAGAATCAGGTCCTGGCTGCGGACCGCGAGCCCGCGGATCTGGCTGCGCCACGGAATCCAGGCAAAGAACAAAAGGAAAATGACGGTCAGGAAAACAAAGATCGATCCAGCCGAGGCGTGCTGCCGGAACGCGAGATGGGCGACGGCGTAAGGCGCCCAGAACGAACCGAAAACGCCGATCGGCGCTTCTGGCCATTCGTGGCGATCGGCGATCAGCAGGCCGGTTGCGCAGATAAGCGCAGCCAGGGGCAGGAACGGGTAGGGCTGCGGGAGCGAAACGGCCAGCAACTCGATCGCCGCGATCAACTGCGCACCGAGGAAAACACCCCTGATGTCGCGGGTGGCAAACAGCCCGTAATAAGCCAGCGCAAAGACGTTCGCGACCAGCCTTTTTTCGGGCTTGAAGAAGCTGACGAGCCACGAAATGTAGAGCACCGCCGTGCCGAAGAACGCGAGCACATCGATGCCCCACCAGCCCCTCGCGCGCGCAACGAGAACGGCGCCGGCGTTCAACAGCAGGATGTAGCCGAAAAGGAACCACGGCCTGTCCACGCCGGTGCTGAGCAGCGCGGGCGTGAGATAACCGCCGATCAGCCCGAGAGCGGCAATAGTGGCCGAGCCGTACCGCAGTGCCAGCGCGCCAGACGCCGCCGTATTCAACGCCATCAGAACAAAAGCGAGACTCTGGGGAATCAGGTGGTAAAACCCGAATGCTGCGTAGAACGACAGGTACAGAATTGCGATCCCGGCGCCGGAAATCCCCTGCGCGAAAATCTCCTGGCCCCGGCGCCAGACGCGGTCCCCGATCCCGAGCGTGGCGAACCCGGCGACGATGCCGAGCACAACCCGTCCGGTCTCGCCGATCCACTGGTTGTCTACCGCGTATTTGAAGAAGAAAGCGATTCCCAGAACGAGCGTGATGACGCCGATCCGGTTGATCCACGTCAGTCCAATCCGTGTTTCGAAGGCCGGTCGCGGCGGGGTCTGGACGGTGGCGGCCGGGGGTTCGGTAACGGGTGGCTGTGCGGCGTCCACAGGTGTTTCAAATGCCGGCTGGGGCGGCGCCGCGGCTTCCGGCGCAGGCGGGATGCCGGGCGCGGCAGCGGGTTCGGGAGCGGGTTTCAGGCCGAGGGCTTCTTCAATGCGCGCCAGACGCCGCTCGACTTCGTCCTGCCGCTTCCGCTGGCGGAGGATCGCTTCGGTGAGCGCGTCCATCCGCTCCTGGTCCCGGGAATCCATCGCGCTTCATTGTAACGCCGTGAAAACGCTGGGATCCGAACGGGCTCGTCCGGCTCGCGTTTTGTTTACGTATTTCACAGATGGTTTGTGACATAATGGAGCCAAATCTCGGCCGAGAGGAGCTGTATGAAGCGACTCTTTTTCCTCCGCCTCCCAATCGCCTTTGTGATCGGATTCGCCTTTTCCCTGCAGCTTGTTTCCGGACAGCAGCAGGGCCAGCAGAGACCGACTCCCTCACCTTCGCCATCGCCTTCGCCCGGAGCCGGAGCCGGAGGAAGCATTCCCGGGAGGCCTTCCCCTGGCACTCCGTCGCCACTTCCCACTCCGGGCCGGCAGCCGCTCCCTAGCGAGCGGACGCAGCCATTCCCGGTAATCCAGCCCCC
>JAMCRM010000050.1 GCA_023380575.1 Acidobacteriota bacterium
GCCTGGCCCAGCGCATTGACGATGGTGGATCCCACGGTCAGGAAGGAGGCCACCGCGGCGAAAGAACCGAGCGCGGACGTCCCCAGCCGGTGCTCGATGGCGTAACGCGGCATGTTGGTGGCCAGCGAGGACAGCATCAACGCCAGCCCGAGCGGCAGCGCCGCGCGGAAGATGGCGCCCTGAGCCGGCAGGCCCGAGCGCGCCAGCGACTCGCCCCGCGAGGCGATCGGTCCGTCATACACGAGCAGAATCAGCGCGCGTCCAAGGGCCATGGCCGCTACCCCCGCAAGCAGGCTCCGGGTGAGCCACAGCGCCACGCCCATGGCCGCCACGGAGAGCAGGCCGCGCGCGAACATAGAGCGCGCGATCTGGTCCATGCGCTCGCGCCGCTGCATGGCTCCGTAGCAGATGTCGCTGAGGTTATCGAGGCTCAGCACAACGCCCACCGCGACCGTGACCAGCGTCGCGGGCCAGGAATACCGAACCCACAAGGCGATGCCAAACACGGCAGCGAGGCCCAGCGCGGTGGTTGCCGCCCGCACCGCCACGTAATCCCCGAAGCCATGCTTCCGTTCCATGTCCGTGGCCAGCACCGCGCGCAGATTCATGTGCGAAAACAAGGCGACAGGCGATACCAGCGCGACCGCCAGCGCATACTGCCCGAGCATTTCGCTGTCGCCGAGCTTGGCGATGAGGCTGAGCACCGACCACTGGCTCGCGGCAAACAACGCGTTGCCGGCGAAGGTAAAGCCGACGTTCTTCCGTAAGGATCGGGAAAAGGCCGGAGCGGCTACCGTATCGAAGGACAAACCCACACTTTTTATATTTTAGCGAACAGACAGGCAGCGGCTGCCCGATCGTTTTAAGGCTCCGCCGTGAATTCAATGACCGAGGAGCGCCATTCGGACGGTAGTTCCACCGTAAGCCCCTGATGGGCCAGTTGTTCGCCGGAGAAAACTCCCCGCAAACGGCCCTCTTCTGTGGCACGGTAACGCCGGTTCGGCTCCAGCCCACGCAGCCGGAGTACCTTGCGCGCTTCGCTCTTTCCGAGCCGGAAGGCCAGCACCGCCCCGCGCTTGCGGTCCTCTGCGTTGTACTGCAACGCCATCCAGCCGGTGGGTTCGCTGCCGGCTGCGGGCGGGGCAGTCAGGTGATAGACATCGCCGCCGGCAATCACGCCGCGCAACCGCTTATACAGCGCGATATTCCCGGCGGCGCGCTTCTTGAGCGCGGGGCTCCAGTCGAAGATCCGGCTGGACACTCCGAACTGCCCGTTCATCGCAATCCGGAACATGAAGTCCCACCAGCCGGCGGGATTGTTCAAATCGACCGCGCCGTTCTCCTTGTCCCCGACCATCCAGTGGTTGCAGATGCCGGGTGTGAATTCCACCGTGCAGCCGTAAGCCAGTTGCACCGACCGGCGCGGGTCCACCACGTCGGAAAGCCAGGTGGTGTGAGTACGAGCGATGATCGCGAGATCGAAGCGAAGCCCGCCGCTCGAGCAGTTCTCCAGAACGAGGCCGGGGTAGTCTTTACGGATACCGTCCAGGAATTCGAGGTAGTTTCGCAGATGGTTGTATAAAACGGTTCCGGAGCGCCCGGGGCCGGGTGGATCGAAGTTCTGCCCGACATCCACGTTGTAGTCCAGCTTAAGCCAGTCCACCTTGTCCTCGCGCACCAGGCGGTCGATCACCGCGCGCGCCCAGCGGCGCACCTCCGGCCTGGCAAAGTCCAGATACACGCGCCCGCGGCCCCCGGCCTTGGGCTTTCCGTTGTAGCGCAGCACCCAGTCGGGGTGCTCCCGCACCACACGGGACTCGGTGCCCCCGCATTCCATTTCCACCCAGACACCGAATCGCATGCCCTTCGCGTGCACGTAATCCGCGACATCGCGCAGTCCCTTGGGAAATGCCACCGGGTCAGGGTCCCAATCGCCATAGATGGGGTCCACCCGGCTGCCACGGTTGCTGAACCAGCCGGCATCGATGATGAACGCCTCGAGGCCCAGCGCGGCCGCTTCGTCGGCGTACTTCTTGAGTTCGGCCGCCTTCGGTGAACGCAGCACGGGGTACCAGGAATTGAACTGGGTCAGCAATGGATCATTGATGGGGGTACGCGCAATGACGTACCGGTATTGATAGCGGTGCAGTTGATTGGCGATATCGTCAAGATCGCCGGCCGACGAGGTGAATGCCACGGCCGGCAGCCGGAACGACGCGCCGGGAGCGAGCGGGGCGGCGCCTCCGAAATCGAAGCGCATACCCAGTTCCGCGTGCAAGTCGTAATCGATCCAGTGCGCCGCTCTGCCTTCCGTCTGCCGTTCAAACAGCATCTCCCAGTTGCCGGAATAGGCAAGCTGCGCCGCATAGCGCACGCCGAGCGCGTCATTCCTCAGGGAGAACCACGGCGAGTATCCGTTGGTTGAACGCCCGCTGGTATTCACGAACGACCGCCGTCCGGGGCCAATCTTCTCCGAGGCCGAACGGCGCTCCCCGCCCCACCGGCCATAGAGATAATCGAGGCTGTACGCTCCGCCGGGCAATCTCCAGGAGAGAGAGGGCGTGGACTGCATTTCCAGTGCGTGGTCACCGTTGTTCTTGAACGTCAGGCGGCGCGTGAAGACGCCGGTGCTCCCCCAGGCGGCGTAAACGGCCTCGATCTCCAACGGCAGCCGCCTGTGCCGATACACCAGCCGCAACTCCGTCCGGCCGCCGCCGGGGCTGATCCGGTGCGATACCAGTTCGAGATCCGCGGGCAAGAGGTTCTGGCCGTGCACCACGCCCGCCATGTCGAATCGTGCCGCCTGCCAGTCCGGCCTGCCCGCCGGTCCGAAATACGCCACCCGGACCATGCCGTTCCTCTGCTCGAGCCTGTATTCGACGGATCCGCTTTTCAGGGTCCATCTGTGTCTTGCCGCGTCGTAATCGATCTGGGCGGCGCCGGACAGGCCCGCCGTCATCGCCAGAATCGCAAAAACTCGCATCAAGGGTCTTTCTCCGGGTGATGGGCAGGGACTTGCCCATTGACACAACGGCTCAACGTACCATCGGACCGATGCCATGTCAAACCAGCGTGAGGGCGTGTTATCAACGCAGGGTGTATCGATGAGATCTGGTACTATTGCGCCATGTCATTGAGCGCCGCCGCCCGGCAACACTCGGTTCCCGGCATGCCACCGCTGGTGCGGCAGGTTCGCTGGACGATACTGGCGCTGCTGCTCTCGGTCACCATCATCAACTTCGTAGACCGCCAGTCGCTCTCTATTGTGGCTCCTCTGCTGCGGGAGTCGCTGCGGTTGAGCAACACCGATTACGGCATCATCGTCGCTGCTTTCCAGATGGGGATGATGCTGGCGGAATTCCCCATGGGATGGCTGATGGACCGCCGCGGGGTGAAATTCGGCCTCACTTTCGCCGTCGCCTGGTGGTCGGTGGGCAACATCATGCACGCGTTTGGCCGGTCGATGCTCCAGTTCAGCCTGCTGCGTTTCTGGCTGGGAACGGGCGAATGCGGCAACTATTCCGGCGGCATCAAGCTCGTCTCGCAGTGGTTTCCCGTCCGCGAGCGCGCTCTTGCGGTGGGCGTCTTCAACGGAGGGTCCATGCTCGGGTCGATCATCGCGCCGCCGCTCCTGGTGGTCCTGACCCTGAACTTCGGATGGCACGCCGCCTTTCTGCTGCCGGGCGCCATGGGGCTTGTTTGGGTGCTCCTCTGGCGGCGCGTGTACCGCGCCCCGGAAGATCACCCCGGCATCAGCGCCGCCGAACGCGCCTACATCATCGAGGGACGGGAGACGGCTTCCGCCGCTCCGCCTTCCAACCGGGAACTGCTGGGCCTCAGGCAGACCTGGGCGCTCATGCTTTGCCGGCTGCTGGCCGGCCCCGTCGTCCAGTTCTACATTTACTGGCTGCCCGAGTATCTTTACCGGGAGCGCGGCCTATCCTTGAAGGCCATAGGCCTCTTCGCGTGGGTTCCCTTCCTGTTCGGGGATATCGGCAGCATCGCGGGAGGCTGGGTGGCCGGGCGGCTGATCCGCGCCGGCTTCAGTGTCACCAGCACGCGTCGCATCACCATGATCTTTGGAGGGGCCTGTTGCCTGCTGAGCTTCGCGGTGGCAGCCGCTCACACCGTTACCGGCGCCCTGACCGGCATCTGCGCCGTTCTGCTGGGACACACCTTCTTTGCCGCGAACATGTTTGCCGCCATCTCGGATGTGTTTCCCAACAACGCCGTGGGGCGCGTAACCGCACTCACGGGAATCGCCGGCGGGCTGAGTGGCATGCTTTTCCCCCTGCTCACCGGCGTTCTGGTGGATCGCTTCTCCTACCTGCCCGTATTCAGCCTTGCCGCCGTGATGCCGCTTGCGGCGTGCGCGGTCCTGTTCCTTATGGTTCCGAGCTTCACGTGGTCCCGCTGATCTCGCTGATCACGCTGGCCAACTGAATAATGCTCAGAATTGCAGCCGCAGGGCAAACTGGAGCAGCCGGGGGCCGCGCGTGGCGCGGATGGTGCCGCCGGCCGGAGCGTTCACGTTCTGGTTGGGCAGGTGGAAATTCGGATGATTGAGCGCGTTAAAGGCTTCGGTCCGGATTTGCAGTGTGTAGCGCTCCTGGAAGCGGATACGCCGGATCAGCGACAGGTTCATATCAAGAAGGCCCGGCCCGTCCAGGATGTTGCGCCCGGAGGTGCCGAAATGGTATGCCCCGTTGGGCACCTGCGGAAAAGCCGATTTGTCGTACCACCTTTCCGGGGTGGGGTTGGGCAGAGTGCCTTTGGCGATCCGGTCGGGGCGGTTGGCTTCGCCCTGGTCCAACTGCACGTTGGAGGTCTTCACGGTGAAGGGCGGTCCCGTTTGCAGGCGCACGGTGCCCGCCGCCTGCCAGCCGCGCACCAGCCGGTTCCGGCGCAGGGGGATCTCGCACAGGAACATGCTGGTGAAGCTGTGGCCGCGGTCCCAATCGGAACGGCTGCGCTCCAGGCTGAGGTTGCGCGCGTCCTGCGCGCCGCCATAGCCGCCGGCGGACGCTTCGGCGATTTGCGACGCGTCATCGATCGACTTGCTGTAGACGTAGTGGGCGCGGTAGAAGAAGCCGCGCGCCATGCGCTTGCGCAGGGTCAGGATGGCCGCGTTATAGCTGGAGTTGGAGCCGAAGCTGTAGTAGTCGATATCGTTGAAGCCCGGGACCGGGCGCGGGAAGCCGCCGCCGGAAGGCCGCAATTCCGGCCTGCGGAAGGGCATGTTGTAGTTGTACTTGCGGCCGAGGTGCGTGCCTTTGGAGCCGACATAGGCAGCCTCCAGCGCCATGGCTTTGCCGATTTCCCGTTCCACGGTCAGGTTCCAGCTTTGCAGGTACGCCGGCGTCGGGTAGGCCTGGAACCCGTTCGGCGTGAGCACGCCGTTGAGGTTGACTTTCGTGCCCAAGGGGTTCTGTAACGTCAGCAGTTCGGGCTTGCTGGTGTTCTTGTTCAGAGTCTGGGACACGATGAACGGGTACACGTTGCCGAGGTCGTTGCGGATGGGATTCCAGAGATTGTTGCCGTAGAAGATGCCGTAGCCGCCGCGCACCACGGTGCGCGTGCCTCCGCGTGGACGCCACGCGAAGCCGAAGCGCGGCGCCAGGGCCTTGTGGTAGGGATATACCAGCGACTCGGGAAAGCCGGATTGGGAGGCGGTCATCACTCTGCCGGTGAGCCCGGCATCGGCCAGCAATTGAGGCAGGTTGGGAACGGTCCTGTCGCTGGAGATCAGCAGCATGCCGAGTTCCGGCACGAAATTCGTCAGCCGGCCATATTTCTCAGTCGGGGGCAGCGGAAGCTCATAGCGCAGCCCGATATTCAGGGTCAGGCTGTTGGTCACACGGTAATCGTCCTGCGCGAAGAAGCCCCAACTGTCGATGAACAGGTAATTGGGATTGGTGCCGACAGTACGGGTGACCTGGTTCAAGACCCCGAGCTCGAAATCGGCGATGGGAACCGTGGTCCAAAAGCCATTGAAGCCGTAGGTGCCGCGGTTGTTGTTGTAGCGGGGCTGGAAAAAAGCGGTGTGGACCAGGTCGCCGCCGAACTTGAAGAGATGTCTGCCCCGCACCCAGGTGAGGGTGTCGGCCCACTGGTAATTGGTCACGTGGAAGATCACCGGCAGGTCGGCGGCATTGCCGAGCGCCGCCATATTGGTGGCGGTGAACCGGGGAAAGCCCATCATTTCCGGGGAATTCGTGGAGCCCTGCAACCCCCACTCCGAGGCGTAGTCACGGCCCTGCAGGTTGGCCCGCTGCCGGTTGGCCGTACGGCTGACCCCGATGCGGGCTTCATTGATCAGGGTCGGACTGAAAAGCCTGGTGTAACTCACCCCTGCCAGCGACTGGTGCACGTTCGTCCGGCTGCCAAAGCCGCCGGCGGCACTGCCGTCGTAGGGATTGGAATTGCGGTTGAACCGCTTGAGGAAGCGCACGGAGAGATTGTCGGACGATCTGATGCGCTGATCGAGTTTGGCGACGAAGCTGTCCCAGTAATCCGGATCGTTTGAGACCGTGTAGAAGTTGTTGGCCGGCGCCGGCCGGTTGGGGAGGGGATAATATGCGATGACTTGCCTGGCAATGGGATCCATGCGGCTGGCGGGGATCACGTTTCCGGGGAAGCAATACCCGATTTTACCGGCGACGCAGGCGCCGGATTTGCCGCCAAA
>JAMCRM010000051.1 GCA_023380575.1 Acidobacteriota bacterium
TCTACCGCCCGTCAGCCCGGTGGTATTGATATCGGGCTGCACGATATCCACCACCTCGCCCTGCACGTAATTCTTCATAACCCAATCGACGGGGAGCGCTTCACCCGAAGCCAGGGGAATCTTCAGCGAGTTCTTCAGCTGCGCGTAGCCGGCCAGGTCGTATTTGTCGATCGGCTCCTCCCAGAACTCCAGGTTGCACTCTTCCAGTTTTTTACCGAGCCTGACGGCGGTGGCGTCGTCGTAGGCGCCCGGAGTGCCGGAGTCGATCCCCAGCCGGATGTGAGGTCCGATCGCTTTCCGCACCGCGCCGATGACCTCGGCGTCGGTCTCCGGATCATAGCCGGTCTTCATCTTGGCGGCACGGAAACCGACGTCGTGCGTCCAGTGGCGGATCTCTTCGGCGAAGCCCTCGGCGAGATCCGGCCAGTCCTTGCGATACCCGGCGGAAGCGTACGGCATCACCCGCGTGCGATACGGTTTCCCCAGCAACTCGTAGATGGGCTTGTCCAAAGCTTTGCCAATAATGTCCCAGAGGGCCACATCGAAGCCGCCGGCGGTGGAGCCGTCGTGCGTGAAGCCGCCCAGTTCGTCAAAGATGGCTTCGACCTCGAAGGGGGACCTGCCGATGACCCGGTCGCGGTTGGCGCGCAGAATTTCGGCATCGCGGGCGCCATCACCCCAGCCGGTCAGGCCGTCATCGGTGCGTACTTCGATGATCGTTGCGCCTTGGGTGCTGACCCCGGACCGGCAGCAATAGCTGATGGGCTGCTGCAATTTCTGGCTGAGCCGGTGGATGGTGATGGCGCTGATCCGGCTCTGTGGAAGTTTGGCGCCGGCGGCCTGAAGGTAACCCATCAGACCAGCCGAGCCGATGAAAGTGCGGAGGAAATCCCGGCGGCGAAGCATAACGAGAGACAATTATAATCCGTATTCCGGGGCAGCCGGGTTCCGGCGCCGGAAAATCCGCTTCACCCACACTAACGTGCCATCGATTACCCTCTGACGGGACCGCTCTTCCGGACCTTACTCCATTCTTATCAATGCTTCCAAATGAGTAGTCCCGGGAATGCCTCCGGACGGCGCCCATCCTACTTACGATTGGTCTGGTAACCGGCATACTCAGTTTTTTAATATTGAAGTAGGGTCGAGGGGAACCAGTATGGCAATCGAAAACATGGAAGATTTGTTTGTAACACAGATTAAGGATCTCTATGACGCGGAGAAGCAACTTATCAAGGCGCTGCCGAAAATGGCGAAAGCGTCCTCATCGGAACGGTTGCGCGAAGCGTTTCAAGAGCACCTGGAGCAGACCAGAGGGCATGTCGAGCGCCTGGAGCGCATCTTCGCCCAGTTAGGCCAGAGGCCCAGCGGCGAGACTTGCGAGGCCATGGAAGGCCTGGTCGAGGAAGGAGAGGAAATCGTGGACGAGATCGACCAATCTCCGCTGCGGGATGCGGGTCTGATCGCCGCGGGCAACCGGGTCGAACACTACGAAATGGCTGGCTACGGCAGCGCCCGTACCTTCGCCGAAATGTTGGGCCACAGCCAGGCGGCCACGCTGTTGGAGCAGACCTTGCAGGAGGAAAGGCGGGCCGACGAGAAGCTCACGAAGATTGGCGAGGAAATGGTCAACCGGGAGGCACTACGATACGGGGTGAACCAGGTGTAACGCCTCATTCAAAAGCTCGATGGGTGCCGCGAAGAGTGGATCGCGACCTGCTCAATTGGTTGCAGCGGGCGATCCTGCTCCGGGTTTCGCCACGACGTGCGACAGGGCTTGCGCGGACAAGAGCACGAAGGCGATCCAGACGAAATCGGCCAGAAGCAGGTGAACAATCTGCATCCACCACGGTGCAAGCAGAATGATATTGGCCATGCCGGCGCCGAGTTGCAGCGCGACCACGCCTGTCAGCAGGAGGGCGGAGCGTCCCGGGACGGCGCGCACCGGCGCGGCATTGATGCCGGTGACTACCAGGTAACCACCGACGCAGAGCGCGATCACAGGATGTAGAACGCGCAAGCGGAGTAGAAAATGAGCCGCGGGCGAAAAATCCTGGCGCAGCCCGGCGGCCAGCGACGATGGGGGAAACAGAGTGTCCCCGAGCGCCGCCACGACCCCGCTCATCCCCAGAAAGAGGATTCCGAGAGCCCCCAGACCCAGCCTCCAAGCAATGCGCCCGTGGCCCCGGAGACTTAGCTCCGCCCCGCCCGAAGCCCACCATGCGGTGAGGGTAAGGGCGCCCAACAGCAGGAGCGTGTTGATCAGGTGCGCGGAGAGGTAAAATGCACGCGCCACCGAGGCGTTTCCGGCCACGTAATCGAATAACACCAGACCGGCTCCGAGCAGCGCCTCCGAAACGATGAGTACCGCCGACAGCACCGAACCCGAGCGGGCCGGATGCCCGGGCGGATAACGCCGGAAAGCCCAGACGGGAAGTCCAGCCACCAGAATCAGGGCGATGCCGCTGGTGATCCGGTGCGTGAACTCGATGATGGTCTGGATCGTGGGCGCTCGCGGCACTACCTCACCGTTGCAGAGCGGCCAGTGGCCCCCATAACCCGCGCCGGAACCGGTGGCCCGCACGTACACGCCCCAGAGAATCACCAGCAGATTGAAACCCAGCACGCCCCACGCATAGGCTGGAAAGGAATTGCGCTTCACTGGTCCTATTGTAACGTCGCGGCGCCGATCTGGAATAGAATGAGAAACCTATGAACAAACACAATCTCCTGCGCGCCGCGCTTTGCCTGACGGCCCTCGTCCTTTCGAGCACCGCCCTCACCGCAGGCGAAAAGAATTTGATGCATTGCTTCGCCTTCACGGCAGTGGATAACGCTTCCGATGCCGACTGGCAGGCATTTTTCAAAGCGACGGACGCCTTGCCCGAAAAGATCCCGGGGCTCACGAAGGTATGGTACGGCAAACTGCGTTCTCCGCTCACGCTGTTCAACGTCGATGCGAAAACCCGGAAGGAACTGGCCGGCGGGGCCAAAAGCGCTACCGGCGAGGTGACTCGTCTGCAGCGCCAGTGGGGCGTCTGCATGGAAATGAAGGACGCAGCCGCGCTCAAGAGCTATGATGCCAGCCCGGCCCACAAGGAATGGGTCGCGGCGTATTCGAAAGTCAGGGTGTACGGAACTACAACCTACGATATTCTTGGGCAGTAGCGGACACTCCGTCAGACCTCTTTGGCGTCGCGAAGCAGGCCGGCAATATCCTTGATCCTGGCGCCCTGCCCGGCCGGCACCGTCATCTTTCCGTCCTTGACCAGGAGTGTGTTCATCTGGGGCGATGTCACCGGATCGATATTGGCCGCGGATGGACGCCGATATGTTCGGCTGGGAGGAGATGGCCGCAAGCGTCGCCAGAGTCTATCAAGCGCTTCCGGACGATGAAAAGCGCCGCGCCATCATTTTCGCGCAGAACTATGGCGAGGCCGGAGCTGTGGAATACTACGGCCGCCGCTACGGCTTGCCGCGCGCCATCAGCGGCCATAACAGTTTCTTTCTCTGGGGACCAGGCGACCTGCCGCGCGATCTGGTGCTCATTGTCATCGGCGGCAATCCGAAGGATGCCGAAGCGGCGTTCGGCCAAGTCGGCAAAGCGGGCGTGATCGCGCACGAATACGCCATGCCCTACGAGAGCGGCCTGCCGATATGGGTCTGCCGCAACCCGCGCGTGAACCTGGCCGAACTCTGGCCGAAGCTGAAGCGCTACGACTAAAAGCGATCAGCGATCAGCGATCAGCAACCCGCTCCAGAATCACCATGGCGCCGTCGAAATCGCCGCCCAGCTTGAAATCGAGCCCGCGGTTCATGAGGTACGAGCCGCTGACGGTCTTCAGTTTGCCTTCGAGCTTCCCGTCGATGCTCTCGACCCGGTACAGCGCGCGTTCGTCCAGGCCGCGCAGATAGATCGTCGGAGCCGGGTAGCGGAACTGCTGGGAGTGCAGGAAGGCGAACAGCACCGCCTGTTTTCCGTCCTTCGAAACGTACTGGTTGGCCGTGAGCTCTCCCTGGAGCGGCGAGAACAAACGGTGGAGGTCCCCTTGCTGCACGGTATTGCGGATCCGCTTGTAATAGCCCACCATGCGGGAGGCCAGCGTGAAGTCCGCGTCCGTCCAGTGATTCAGGTTCGCGCCGATCCCCAGCGAGCCCATCATCGACACCAGAAACCGGTACTGCAACGATGTGCTGCGCCCGTTCATGTTGGGCACATCCGTCACCCAGGCCATCATCACCTTGGGCGCATAGGCCTGGCTGAAGCCATTCTGAATGCTGAGCCGGTCGAAGGCCTCGGTATTGTCCGAGGTCCAGACCTGGTCGACGCGCTGGAGAATTCCCAGGTCCACGCGCCCGCCGCCGCCGGAGCACGATTCGATCTCCATGCCCGGGTGCTTCGCGCGCAGACGGTCGATCACTTCGTATACGTTGTTGGCGTACTTTACCCAGAGCTTCCGCTGTTCGGGAACGGCGGCCTCGGGCCACCCGGGCTCGGTGAAGTGCCGGTTCATGTCCCACTTCAGAAAGGCGATGTTGTTCTCCGACACCAGCTTGTCCAGGACGGAGAAGATGTGCTCTTTCACGTCGTCGCGCGCCATATTGAGAATGCACTGGTTCCGGCTTTCGGTGCGCGGGCGGTCATTGAAATGGATTGCCCAGTCCGGGTGCGCGCGATAGAGGTCGCTGTTCGGGTTGACCATTTCCGGCTCCACCCACAGCCCGAACTTCATGCCGAGTTTGTTGACGCTGTCGATCAGGCTCTTGAGGCCGTTCGGGAATTTCTTCGGGTTCACGGACCAGTCGCCCAGCCCGGCCTTGTCGTCATTGCGCTGGCCGAACCAGCCGTCGTCCATCACGAACAACTCGACGCCGATTTTTGCGGCCTTTTCCGCAAGCTGCTTCTGGCCCGCTTCGTCCACATGAAACGTGGTGGCTTCCCAGGAATTGTAAAGGACCGGGCGGACGTGCGGCGCGGCGCGGTCGGGCAGAATCTGCTCGCGTTCGAAACGGTGCAGGATGCGCGAACTTTCGCCGAAACCCTGGTCGGTGAAGCCGCCGTAGAGAGGCGGTGTATCCAAGCTCTCGCCGTTCTTCAGGGAATAGCCGAAGTCGAAATCGTTATACCCCGCGACCACCCGCACCTGCCGGTTGGACGCCTGCTCGACCACCATTTTCCAGTTGCCGCTCCAGCCGAGTGCGCCGAACCAGACGCGCCCGTGCTCTTCGTCCGCGGCGCCCTGGTAGTCGATGGCGAACCACGGATTGGCCTGGTGGCTGGTATTGCCGCGCCGGCTTTCCAGCACCTTCTTGCCGGGCTGAATCGGTTCGCGGTTCAGTTGCGTTTCTCCCGCCCAGCGGCCCGTGAGATAGCTCAGGCGGTAGCCGTCACCCTCCGGCAGATACCACACGCCGGATTGCGCGCTTTCCACCAGCACGGTTTTGCCGGTCCGGTTCTGGATGCTGACCTGTTTCCGGATGATGTCGTTGTGCGGAAATACGCGGTAGTGAAGGACGACGAAGAGATCGTAGCGGATGTCCTTCAACTTGATTTCGAGATCCTCGCCGCTCACCTGGTGCGAGACATATTTCAGAACCACGTCGCGCGTGCCGTCATCGAGCGACACCTTCAGGCAGGGTTCGGCATAACGCATGCCGCCCCAGCCCGGATACTCTTCGTTGGCCAGGCTTTCGTCCGATTCAAACGCAAACCGGCGCGGAGTGTGCGCCGCGGAAAGATCCTCCTCGCGGGCCAGGCGTTTCCCCCAGTAGACATTCTGAACCGCATTCAACTCGTTGATGCCGAGCGCGTACGATGTTTTCCCGGTTTCCAGAATCCACAGCTTTGATGCCGCGACATAGCGCACAGCGGCACTTGCGGGAGAGAGCACACTCATAAGGCCGATCCAAATCAGACAGAGACGATACATAGATCCTCGCGGAAATGCTCAAGATACCACGTTTGTCCTCGCGCCTCCGCGGGGCTGCTATTCTGATCTTTACCGAAATGCCCGCACACGAGCCCTTTCAGCTTCATTCCCTTGACCAACTCCGGCGGCGAATTGGCGAATTGGCGCTGGATCTCGATATTACCGAGGATATCGGCCCGCTGCTGGAGCCTTTCCACTCCGGCGATTTCACACTGCCCAACCGCCTGGTGGTTCTTCCCATGGAAGGCGCCGATGGCATGGCGGACGGCAGCCCGGATGAGCTCACGTTCCGGCGCTACCGGCGCTTCGCGGCGGGCGGCGCCGGCCTGCTCTGGATGGAGGCCACCGCGGTGGTTCCCGAGGGCCGCGCCAATCCGCGCCAGTTATGGATTCATGAGCGCAACGCCGCCGCCTTCGCCAGGCTCGTGGAAGAAACGCGCGAGACGGCGCGGAAGACCTTTGGAAATGGGCACCGCCCGTTGCTGATCCTGCAGTTGACCCATTCGGGCCGCTACAGCAAGCCTGTGGGCGCGGCCGAGCCGATCATCGCGCACCACTCCCTGTATCTCGATCCGATCCACAAGCTGCCGCCGGAGTATCCGCTCATTTCCGACGACGAACTGGAGCGCCTGGAAGACCGCTATGTGGAAGCGGCGCTGTGCGCGCGGCGCGCCGGCTTCGACGGCGTGGACGTCAAGGCCTGCCACCGCTACCTGGTTTCGGAATTGCTCGCCTCCCACACCCGCGAAAACAGCCGTTATGGCGGCTCCTTCGAGAACCGCTCGCGTTTCCTGCGCAACGTGGTGGCGAAGATCCGGAGCGCGGTCCCCGGCCTGCTGGTCACTTCGCGGCTGAACGCTTACGACGCCATGGCATATCCGTACGGCTTCGGCGTGGCGCCGTCGGACCCTGCCGCACCCGCGCTCGATGAGCCCATGGAAGTGGTGCGCTCTCTGCAAAACTCCGGCGCGCCGCTGGTGAATATCACGATCGGCAATCCGTACTACAACCCGCACGTGAACCGGCCCTTCGATCTGCCGACGTGCGGGGCGCCCGTGCCCGCGGAGTCGCCGCTCGAAGGAGTGGCGCGATTTGCCGGCATCGTGCGCCGGATCCAGCACGAGTTTCCCGGTCTGGCGGTGATCGGCGGCGGGTACTCCTGGCTGCGGCAGTTTTTCCCCAATGTGGCAGCCGCGCACGTGCGCAACGGGTGGGTTTCGCTGGCCGGTGTGGGCCGCATGGCATTCGCCTATCCGAACTTCGCCCGCGATCTCGCCGATCATGGCCGCCTGGACCCGCAGAGAGTCTGCGTGGCCTGCTCCGCCTGCACCCAGATCATGCGCGACGGCGGCCGCACCGGCTGTGTGCCCCGCGATTCCGCCATCTACGAGCCGATTTATAAGGCCGGCCGCGCCGAAGCGCTCGATGGAATTCAACAGATGGCGCGGACCTGCCGCCAGTGCAACGACCCGACTTGCGTATCCGGGTGCCCGGCCCGCGTGGACATCCCGCAATTTGTGCGCCACATCGCCGAAGGCGACTTCCGCGCGGCCTATGAAACCCTGCGTCAGGCGAACTTGCTGGCCGCGGTCTGTGGCTATGTGTGCCCCGCCGAGACGCTGTGCGAGGCCGGCTGCATCAACCGGCACTACTCTGAAACCGTGCCGATCCGCCATCTGCAACGCTGGGTGGCGCGCCAGGCCGTCGAGAACGGCTGGGCCGCCGAAGGGCCCGTGCATCCCTTCCAATCCGGCAAACGCGTGGCCGTCCTGGGCGCCGGTCCGGCGGGTGTTTCCGCCGCCGTGGCGCTGGCCTCGTTCGGCCACGAGGTCGAGTTGATGGACCGCGCCCCGGAGCACGGCGGCATGGCACGGGAAACCATCCCATCCGACCGCCTGCCCGATTCCATCCTGCGAAGGGAGATTCGGGACGCCCTCGCTTCCCACGGCGAGCGCATCCAGTTTCGTAATGTTCGCATCGGCCCCGCTTACACCCTGGAGCACGTCTTGGCGGAGGGCTTCGACGCGGTGCTCGTCACCTTGGGGCTGAGCAGGTCGATCGAATTGCCGGGGGCCGCGCGTCCCAAAACGGGTGTCACCGGCGCGTTGGAGTTTTTGGCGGAAATCAAGACCAATCCGGACCTGCGGATCTCCGGGTCCGTGCTGGTGCTGGGCGCCGGCAACACCGCCATCGACGCGGCGCTCGCTGCCAAACGGGCCGGCGCGGATGATGTCGCCATCGTCTATCGCCGCTCCTTCAATGAAATGCCGGCATGGCCGGAGGAACGCAATCGTGCCATCGGCGCGGGCATTCACTTCCTGATCCTCACCCAGCCGCTCGACTACGTGACGGACGAATCAGGGCGGCTCACCGCGTTGCAGGTAGAGCGCACAGCCCTCGGTACCGCGGGCGAGGACGGCCGCCGGTCGCCGCGCCCCGTGCCGGGCTCCGCGCACGCCATACCGGCGGACCTGGTGATCGAAGCCATCGGGCAGCGGATGGATCCGGAAACGGCGCAAGCGCTATCGCCCCTCCGCTTCACCGGCCGAGGGCTCGTATGGACCGGGGAAGGAACGCTCCAAACCTCCTGCCCCAAGGTCTTCGCCGCCGGCGACATCGTGAACGGAGGAACAACCGTGGTGCAAGCGGTAGCCGAAGGAGCGAAAGCAGCGGAAAGCTATCAGCGATCAGCGATCAGCAATCAGCTAAAACCGTCCGTTAACCGAAGCTGAAAGCTGATCGCTGATAGCTGATAGCTGATACCTTTTTCGTTGCATCGATTCCCCATTTTCCTACCACGGCAGG
>JAMCRM010000052.1 GCA_023380575.1 Acidobacteriota bacterium
GCTGGCCATCCGAATCATGGCGCGAAAGTGGGGCTCGGTGCTGGTGGCCGGACTTACCATCGCCTCCATCCCGCTGGGGGCGCTGCTGGGCGTGTTTCTGCTGGGCGTGCTGACGAAGCGGGCCGGCCGCGGCGCGGCCATTGCCGGAATCGTGGCGGGCCTGGGTGTCATCGCCTATGTGCGGACGACCCCGGTGGCCTGGACGTGGTACGTGCTCATCGGCGCCACCACCACCTTCCTCATTGCGTGGCTGGTTTCACTGTTGGCACCCCCGGGAGAGCGGGAAAATGTCGCTGGTTGAACTTCGGCGCGACCTGGGGCTGTGGGGCGCCGGCGCCATCGTGGTCGGGACCATTATCGGCAGCGGCATTTTCCTGGTGCCCAGTTCCATGGCCGCGCGCGTGGGCTCGCCGGGGTGGGTCTTCGTGGTGTGGGTTTTCGGCGGGCTGCTGTCCCTGGCGGGAGCCCTGACCTACGCCGAACTCGCAGCCGCCATGCCGGAGGCCGGGGGCGAATATGTTTACCTGCGGGAAGCCTACGGGCCGGTATGGAGTTTTTTGTACGGCTGGACCCAAATGTGGGTGGCAAAGAGCGGCTCTATCGCCACCCTCGCCACCGCCTTTTTTTATTATTTAGCGAATTTTTTTCCGTCGCTCGACGGCGTATTTTACACCGTTCCGCTGCCCCTGGGGGCCGGCGGCGCGCCCCTGGAGTTGCGGTACGGGCAATTGTTGGCCATGGCCCTCATCCTGGCGCTTGCGGTGGTGAACTATTTCGGGGTCCGTTTCGGCGGGCAGGTGCAGATCACGGTCACGCTGGTGAAGGTCGGGCTGATCCTCTTTATTGTGCTGGTGGGTCTTGCCTGGGGCTCCGCACACCACACGACGCTCTCCGGGCGCGTCGCGCCGCTTACCTTTTCCGGCTTTATTGCCGCCCTGGTGGCGGCGCTGTGGGCATATGACGGCTGGAATAACGTGAGCATGGTGGCGGCCGAAGTGCGTCGGCCGCAACGCAACCTGCCGCTGGCGCTGATTGGAGGAACAAGCGTCGTAATTGCCATCTATTTGTTGACGAATACGGCGTATTTTCACGTTCTTTCCGCCGGCGAAGTGGCGGGCAGCAATCGCGTGGCGGCGGACATGATGCGGCGAGTGCTGGGCGGGGGCGGTGCGAACGCCGTGTCGCTGGCGGCCATGATTAGCATTTTCGCCGCGTTGAACGGCTCCCTGCTGGCTGGCGCGCGGGTACCCTATGCCATGGCGCGGGATGGCTTGTTTTTCCGTCCGATTGCGCGCGTCAATGCCGTCTGGCATACCCCCGCCGCATCTATCCTGGTTCTCAGCGGGTGGTCGGCCGTGCTGGTTTTGTCGGGCCGCTACGAACAGCTGTATACGTATGTCATCTTCGCGAGTTGGATTCTGTACGGCATGACCGCCGCCGCCGTGTTGGTGCTGCGGCGCAAGCGCGCGGACCTCGCGCGACCCTATCGGACGCTGGGATATCCCGTCATTCCTGTACTATTCGTACTGGTTGCGTGCATTTTAGTACTTTCAACTTTATTGGATTCGCCGCGCGAATCGATGCTCGGCCTGGGCTTCATCGCGGCGGGATTACCCTTTTATTTTCACTGGAAAAGGCAGGTCCGGAAATAGCTCTAAAGAGGCCTTCCGGGAAGAATACGGCGCCGGCCCATTTTCAATTCTGTTCTGAATTCAGAACAAAGCCCTTGATATTGCCTACGCGTTGGGTTACAAAAACAAGTGAGTGACGCTGCAATCGGCCTTTTGTTCTGATTCCGGAACAGCGGCTTTCCGCAATACATCACTTTCAGTGAGGGCCAAGCCATGGACGTCAGTAAGATCCTAGCGGAATTACGTCAGGAACGGGAGCAAATCGAGCAGGCTATTTTGAGCCTCGAAATGCTCGCTCGCGGCCGCGGCCGAAAACGCGGCAGGCCGCCTGCCTGGATGAGCCAGTTGTCCGCAGCAACGGCCCCCAAGCGGCGCGGGCGCCCGCCCGGGAGCAAAAACAAGACTGCCAGTTCGGCGGCCGCCCCCGCCCAGGCGGGGCCACCAAAATCGGCCGCCGTGGCCTGAACCCCGAAGCGCTTCAGGCCCGCTCGCGGGAACTAAAGGTTCTGGGGCGCATCCCCGAGCCGCACCGCCACCACCTGCGTGCGGCCGTTTCGATACAACGTCAGGCGGATCGAATCCCCTCCTCGTTTGCGATCGAGCACCCTGCGCAACGCGTCGTTGCTCTCTACCGGTTGTCCCTCCACCGCCACAATCAAGTCCCCGCCGACGCCCAGTTGGCGATCTCCCACAATCACTACCTGCCGCGGCCCGCGCAGCCGGGCATCTTCGGCGGGCGAGCCCTGCTCCACACGCTGGATGAGCAGACCGCCCTGCTCGGGCAGGTCCAGCATGGAAGCCAGGTCACCGGAAATGTATACGGTGGAAATGCCCAGCCAGGGCCGTGTCACCCTACCCTTGGAGTGATACTCGTCCAGCATGGCCTTGGCCCGGTTCACCGGCATGGCGAAACCGATGCCGATATTGCCTTGAGGACCGTAGATGGCGGTATTGATCCCGATGACGCTGCCGTGGGAATCGAGCAAGGGACCGCCGCTGTTGCCCGGATTGATGGCGGCGTCGGTCTGGATCATGTCCTCCAGCCGGCGGCCTTCTTCGGGCTGCAGGGTGCGCCCCAGAGAACTCACGATGCCGGTGGTCAGCGTCCCGTTCAAGCCGAACGGATTGCCGATGGCCAGCACTTTTTGCCCTACCTGCAAATCGTCCGAGTTCCCCAGTTTGAGGAAGGGCAGCTTGCGGTTGGCGTCGATTTTGAGCAGCGCGAGGTCGTTGCGGGAATCCGTGCCCAGGATTTTGGCGCGATACTGCTTCTTGTCGGCGAGCGTGACGGTGAGGCGCGCGGTGCCGCGCACCACGTGATTATTGGTCAGGACGTGGCCGTCGGCGTCGATGAGGAACCCGGAGCCCTGGCCTTCCTCGGGGTAGAGCTGGAAAAACCAGCCCTCGCGATAAACGATGCTGGTGACGTTGACGGTGGCCTGGTTGGCCATCTTATAGACGTCGATGTTGTTGCTTTCCTCCGGAGAATAGCCTGCCGTATGGGCCACGTCCGGGGAGGTCCAAATGCGCCCGGTCCGCTCCAGCGGCTGCAGCCAGCGGGCCACACTCCAGTCGGAAACGGATGTGAAATACCAGAAGGCCCCCACCAGCAGGCAGGCCCATAACAGCGGTCGGAATCTCATTGCTCTATTCTCCGCAACTCCTCGCAGACTTCAAGGGTCCGGCGGAGGGCGTCCTCCTTGCTCCCTGAAGTGTCGATGATATAGTGCGCGTATTTGCGTTTTTCTTCCACCGGCATTTGCCGGGCGAGGCGCGCGCGCACCTGCTCCGGCTCCAGCCCGTCGCGGCGCATGGCCCGTTCAACCTGCTGCTCTTCCGGGCAGACCACCAGAATGATACGGTCGAAGCGCCGCCAGCTACCCGTCTCGATCAGGATAGCGGCTTCCACCACGGTAATGCCGCGGGGGTCGCGCATGGCGAACTCACGAAACAGCTCCTCCTCGCGCCGGATCACCGGGGGATGCACCAGCCGATTGAGGGCCGCCAGCCGTTCCGGCCTGCCAAAAACTTCGGCGGCCAGGCGGGCGCGATCGATCTTTCCCTCGGCGTCGAGGATCCCCGAACCGAACTCCCGCACCACACCGGCATAGGCCTCACCGCCCGGGAGCAGCACTTCGTGCCCCAGGCGGTCCGCCTCGATCAGATGGCATCCCATTCCGGCCAGGGCCTCGGCCACAAAGCTTTTGCCGCACGCAAGGCCTCCGGTCAATCCGACTCTCAACATGGCGGCCGGCTCAAAGAAGCGCGCGCTCGGCGGCCTCCACCGTGTTGACCATCAGCATGGCGATGGTCAGGGGGCCGACGCCGCCGG